>CAIQGA010000146.1 GCA_903871235.1 uncultured Chlorobiaceae bacterium | reverse complement strand
GCTGCTGAGTGCATCCAGTTCCTTTCGTTCCTCTTGTGTCAGGGTCACTTTGTACTTCTTCATAGTCAAATTTTGGTTGGATGATTATGAAGAACAAGTTAACGCTTTATCTGCGACTTTCTATGCGTGACATGACACTAGCATCAACTGGAGACATGGTGTCTCGGGAAATGAGCGGAAAGAAGGAGAATACAATCATCCGGTATTGCATGTGAGCTGGAATGATGCGATTGCCTATTGCGAGTGGTTGTCGAAGAAGCATAGTAGAACATTCCGGTTGCCTACGGAAGCAGAATGGGAGTATGCCTGTCGAGCTGGAACAACAACGCCATTCAACACAGGTGAGAACATCACCACGACTGATCAGGCGAACTATAATGGCGACTTTCCTTATAGTAATAACAAAAAAGGGGTGTGGCGGAAAAATACGGTTGCGGTAGATAGTTTGAAACCCAATAAATGGGGGTTGTATAACATGCACGGCAATGTGTGGGAGTGGTGTGATGATGTATACAGCATCATATCCTATGATGAATGTAAAGCAAAAGGTTTTGTTGAAAACCCCGGTGGGCCAGTGCCTGAAACGGGTTCGTGCCGTGTGATTCGTGGCGGGGGCTGGGGCAGCTCTGCCGAGTACTGTCGGTCGGCTTGTCGGCCTGACGACGCCCCCGACCGCCGGAACGACACTGTTGGCTTCCGCCTGGTTTTCGTCCCGTAGTCAGTTGGCTGCTCATGCCGGCTTTGCTTTTTGAGCCTCCCGTAGCCTACCGGTTACCGCACACGGACCTTGAACAAAAATGCAGTAAATTGCAAGCGTTGAATTCACTGTGAGCAGTATTGCCGTCCTCTATTCTGGTGCCAATAGCCCGGTTTTGAGAATGGTTCCGGCCACGTTCCTGCGCACATTTTGGTGAGCGAAATTCGCATCCCGCTGGAAAGCTTTATAATGCCCTAAGCGTTGTCGGGCTTGCAGGTGAATTCAGTTGTTTTTTGAAATTTGCAAATCCAAAAGGGGGTTGGTGATGAAGGAGTTACCGGTTCTCGATACTCGTGCAGCCTTCTGTGACGTGGGCAGCGAGCACATGCATGTTTCCATCGCTGGAGGCCTGCCAAAGGTTTTTGGGACGTTTACCAGCCAGTTGCACGAATTGCGTGATTGGCTGTTGGGAGAAGGTGTCCACTCCATAGCTATGGAAGCTACCGGGGTCTACTGGCTTTCGCTCTATGGTGTGCTCGAAGCGGCTGGCCTTGAAGTGATGATGGTCAACGGCCGGCAAACACGCAACCTGCCGGGGCGAAAGACTGACATGAAGGACAGTCAATGGGGAGCTACCCTGCATGCGCACGGCCTGCTGAAGGCAGGGTTCGTGCCTCCATCGAATATTCGCAAGCTTCAGGATTACCAGCGCTTGCGTACAGATCACATCGCATCTGCTGCCAGCCAGGTGCAGCACATGCAAAAGGCGCTTGAGCGCATGAACGTCAAGCTACACAACGTCATCAGCTCACTGATGGGAGTCAGCGGCCTTGCCATAGTGCATGCCATTCTGGACGGAGAGCGTGATCCGGCAAAACTGCTGGAGTTGTGCCACTCGATGATTCGGAACAAAAAGGCGAAAGCGGTCATCGAAGCACTTCGCGGTACCTGGGAGCCGGAGCATCTGTTTGCGCTCAAGCAAGCACTGCAGAGCTGGGAACACTATCAGCGCCAGATCACCGAATGTGACCAGCAAATAGACTTGCTCCTGCAACGGATCACGTTTAATGACACTCAAGGTGATGGCATTGGCGAAAAACCCAAAGCAACGGCTGTCAAGCCCCCAAGCGCCAATGCGCCTCAAATCTCCGGCCTTCACAGTATGCTCATTGATCTGTGTCAGGGCAAGGATCTGTCGATACTGCCCGGACACACCGACTATAGTGTCTTGCAGATCATCAGTGAGGTGGGAACTGACTTGAGCAAATGGCCCACAGAAAAGCATTTCACGGCTTGGTTGGGGCTGGCTCCCGGAACAAGCCAAAGCGGTAAGCGCAAGAGCAACGTCAAACACAGTCGCAACAGAGTAGGCCGGTATTTTTGCATGATGGCCCGATCACTGGCACGCAGCAAAGATATGGCGTTGGGCGGCTTTTACCGTCGTCTGGCGGCACGACGAGGGGGATTGATTGCCAATATTGCCCTGGCTCGCAAGCTTGCGGTATTGTTTTGGCGAGTCATGGTTAAAGGGACGGAGTTTGTCGAGGAAGGACTGGCTGCTTATGAAGCCAAGTTCCTCGAAGGCAAGAAAAGAAGCCTTCGCAGGTTAGCCAGAGAGCTTGGTCAAACCCTTTCTCCAATACCTGTAACAGTATAAAATAAAGGAAATTACTATACTTGTTCATGGAAAGCGAGAGGGCAGTACCAACATTTTGGTGAGCGGAGGTGAGGGACGAACCACCGCACGCCAAAATGTGCAGTAACAACCGACTACAGAACTGTCCACCGAAGGTGGACCGCAAATTGGAGCCAAAAAGCAACTAATACTGCATTATCCTGCCCACCATCAGCCGCTCGCCAGTTAAACCGCCCACCCGCCCGCGCTGTCATGCTTTTTGCCAAGAAGAAGAGCAAAAAGCCCGCCAGCGCTACTCCGCAGCAAGCCGAGCGCCCGCGCCGCAAGCCCGCCCGCTCAGTCACGCTTTTTGCCCAAGCGCTGCCAGGGGAGCAAAAAGCGCGCCTTCGCTACTGCGGCAGCAAGCCCGCCCGCCCGCCGCCCCCTGCACGCCCGCAAGCAGGCCCGCCCGCCCGGGTTCCAGACGGCGGGAAGCGGGGCTCCGCCCCGCCAGCGCTCTTGCTCCGCATTGCGAAAAGCTGGCCCGGCGGAATACCGCCTGGCCACATAAAAAGCTTCCTGCGCGCTGCGGACAGCAGGAAGCGAGGCGGAGGCGCGGCCCCCTTCATGGCGCTCAAGAGCAGGAGCGCTACGCTGCTTTGTGCCAGCTTGCCGCTTTATGCCAGCGCTCCTACTCTTCAGCGCATCTTACAATACTCCACTTCGTTGCGCGCTACGCTTGCAGCGATATACTTGCTCTGTCACGCTGCTTGCAAGAGGAAGAGCAAGCAGCGCGCCAGAGCAAATGAAGATCTTGGGCCTCCGCAGCGCGTGCAGGGCGCACGATGCTGCTTGCTTACTTGCCTGCCTTGCTTTTGCGCCCTGCACGCACTGCTACGGCATTGGCGATAAGCTGCCCGGCGCGAGTACGCGCCCGGCAGCACGGGCATCTTTGCGGCGCGCTTCGCTTGCTGCACTGCGGTACTCATGGGCGTGCATTGCCGCTTGCTGGCTTGCTCACAACAGCAGCAACGCGCCGCTGGCGCGGCGGCCTCTCACAGCGCTGCATTGCCCGCTGTGCTGCTTTTCGCTGCATTGCTGGCTTGCTGGCGGCGGGCAAAGCAGCCCTGTTTCGGCTGGTGGCGATAAGCTGCCCGGCGGGGTACCGCCCGGCAGCATGAAAAACGGCAGAATGGCTACAAAAAACTTTTGTTGTAAATAAACATCATCTCATTACGTTGTTATTCTGGTACGGCATCGCTATCTTTGGTTGTATGTTTATTCATTTCCCCAACCGTGCTTCTCAGGCAACTCATGAAAACAGAAATCACCGTATCGCGTCTTGCCTTGATTGGGACTATTGTTACGGCAATTGCTGGTATAGTGGTTGCGCTCATAACTCATTTCACTCCATCAACTCCCGAAAAACCATCCGTCCAGTCACCTCAATCAGCCGCTCAATCGCCCTCTCAGCCAGTTATACAAGGAAATCAGGGCGAGGTAACCATCATAAACGGCAATGGCAACATCAAGGCTGGCGGGAATGTAACAACGCACACAACAGCCAGATGATGATATCATCACGCAAACACAGAGCAAACCACAGCCTTATTGCCGCCTTGTTCATCATCATCATGGTGCAGACAGGGAACCCATTATCCGGCTGGTGTACGTCTCCTGCTGACACGACAATCATCCAAGGAAATGACAACATCAATGCCGGAGGAAATGTTACGGTATACAAGGCACCAACCAACAAACAATATGCAGCATTTCGCAAAATCATATTGCAGCAAGAGTGGGAGGCAACCAAAGACAATCCTGCTTTCAGAAAACTTGTTCGCGCATGCAATAACGGCAAAGATGTCGAACAACTTGACAAGTATTCCAAAGCCGTTTTCTGGGAAGACCTCCTGAAATATCTCGACAAAATGGTAGTGGCTGATACCAACTACCAGCAAGTCAAGCAGGGAACCGTCAGCGAAGAACTCAAAGCCCTCTATCCCAAAATAGACCAGGCAAGAAACGACTTCAACTATGCTGAAGTAAATCGGCTCCTGCAGGCATTTGAAGAACAACATTCAGGATTGGTACAGGATATCGCCAAATTCTACTATCTGAAAGCACAGAACTACGAACTCCAGATCAACTACTCCGAAGCCGAACGCTACTACCGAAAAGCCGCAACAATCGAAGATCAGGATGCTTTTTATCTCAATGCTCATGCAACTATTTTGCAAACGATAGGTAACTACGCCGCAGCCGAGCCGCTCTACCGCCGTGCGCTGGCAATTTACGAAAAAGCACTTGGCCCCGATCACCCTGATGTTGCCACAAGCCTCAACAATCTTGCAGGATTGCTACATGATCAAGGCAACTATGCCGCAGCCGAGCCGCTCTACCGCCGTGCGCTGGCAAGTGACGAAAAAGCACTTGGCCCCGATCACCCTGGTGTTGCCACAAGCCTGAACAATCTTGCATCATTGCTACATGATCAAGGCAACTATGCCGCAGCCGAGCCGCTCTACCGCCGTGCGCTGGCAATCAGGGAAAAAGCACTTGGCCCCGATCACCCTGATGTTGCCACAAGCCTGAACAATCTTGCATTATTACTGCAAAAGAAGGGCAACTATGCAGCAGCCGAGCCGCTCTGCCGCCGTGCGCTGGCAATTTACGAAAAAGCACTTGGTACCAACCATCCTGACACCATAACGATCAGAAACAACCTCAACTCCCTTCCCAAGCCGTAAGAGCCAGCTCTTCCCGCCCCTCATGCCGCCGCTGGCAGCATGAAGACAGGCAAAGCAGCCCGGCGCGAGTACGCACCCGGCAGCTTGCAGGGGAAGCAGCAAGCCGGTGTACCGGCATGCTGCAAAAGCATCACGCCGCTGGCGCGGCGACGCTTGCAGGTATTTCGAGCTTGATTTTATCAAGCTCTTTGTCAACCTTTTCGATCAAATCATCATCAGTCAAAGCAACACGAGCAAACTGTTTGTTCAGTTCACGCTGAAGCGAAACTGACTTAATCAGCATGGAAACTTCCCTGGCCGCCTTGACAAAATCAAGATCAGCCTTTTTATCACGAAGCTCAAAACGTGTGGGGTATTTCACCTCGAAATTTGTTTTATCAGGATCGATACCCTCCCATGCACAAAAAAGATCAAAGATGCGATACTCAGTAAGTTGCAACTGTGCTGCTTTGTCAAAGAGCAGGGTATTGAGAATCTGAAATTCAGTCTCAATTGCTACTCTTGAGGAAACTGATGAACGGTACGTTCGCACCGGCGTTAAATGTGCCATGCGGTTGATCATCTCCACCTTTTCAGCCATAGCATCCAAAAGACCTTTCAAAGCGGTGGCATCAGCCGCAAGCAAATACGGTCTTTTGGCCGGAGGTGTATCAGGATCCATAATAATCACTCCACCAGCGCCAGTAGAGGCATCATCACCCCGATTTTTTACGAGGGTTTTGTGATTACTACCACGAATCATTTGAGTCAATTCTGAAAGATCATTGTAAATACTGGCCTGCATTCCAGCAATATCCTGTAAATCCGAAGGAGCAATACCACGAATTAAAGTTTTCTTGTTGTAATGTGGTATAACGGGTATTCGACCAAGCAAATTCTGCACCTCAGAAGTTTCGGTAATTTTACCTGAAATTTCTTTTATCGTCAAAATACGCTCTTTCGTCCATTGACGAACAATCTTCACATCACCGGCACGAGTATAATACCTCTCCTGGCACTCAAAAAAAGTAAGCTCATATTCACCACTCTCTGTGGGTGTAAACTCCCAATCCGTAACATCAAGGGGAGTATAACTTTTTAAACTCTCGCAACTCGGCGTTGATCTCCACTTTCCGGTTAAACTATTTTTTTGAAGGTACTTCGAGTGAACAGAAACAATTCAAAAAGAAGTTACCAGACAACCTTTACAAGCTGTGGCACGAACTCGTTATGTGCCAGAAATGATAAATCTTTTACAGAGTCCAATTAATGTGTATAATATAGAAAAACATACACACAGGAGGTAAGAGATGAGAACGAATGTCGTGATAGATGATGCTCTGATGGAAGCCGCTCTCAAGGTATCCAAACTCAGGACAAAAAAAGATGCCATTGAAGAGGGGCTGAAACTGTTGGTGCAAGTGCACAGCCAAAAAGAAATCAGGAATTTTCGAGGAAAACTGAAATGGTCCGGTAATCTTGATGAAATGAGGTTGGACAAATGATTCTCGTTGATTCGTCAGTCTGGATTGACTACTTCAACGGAAAAAAAACAGCACAGACGGACTGGCTGGATGCTTCACTTGGCACTACACTCATCATCATGGGCGATCTGATCCTGACCGAAGTGCTACAGGGGTTTCAAAGCGATAAAGACTTCAAAACAGCAAG
>CAIQGA010000145.1 GCA_903871235.1 uncultured Chlorobiaceae bacterium | reverse complement strand
GCTGCTGAGTGCATCCAGTTCCTTTCGTTCCTCTTGTGTCAGGGTCACTTTGTACTTCTTCATAGTCAAATTTTGGTTGGATGATTATGAAGAACAAGTTAACGCTTTATCTGCGACTTTCTATGCGTGACATGACACTAGTATGAATACAGCGAACCCAGATGGAGTAAGTCCTATGAGAATTTTGAGAGCTTCCATGGTATGTACGCGTCCTTTGTTTAGTGAGATGCTTAACAATGTTTAGACTGATCTGCATAAATCGGAAAAGGCAGGCGTTTCCTCTCTGTTTAAGGCCGTACATACCCAATAGCCGCAGCCCTACTCAATTCTTCAACAAGTCGTGCCAGTAACTCCCGTTTGCATTTTCATCAAGATATTGATGAAACAGGAGAATAAGAAAGGTTTAGCAAAAGAATTACCGGTTTTTTTGTTCAAAATGGCGGGTTGTGTACGTCGAGAAGGTAGTCGGCGAGGTCGAGGCCCTGGGTTCGGTCGGCGGGGGTGGCTCGGTTTTCGAGGATGGTGGATACGGTGACGTTGGGTAGGCTGGCGGCTATGGTTTGCCATTTTTCATGGGCTCCGAGGTCGGGGTAGAGTTTTACGTGGCGGTGGTGGAGTGGTTTGAGTTTTTCCGGGTTGAGGTTGCCCTTCCCTGCTGTGGCAAGCCAGAGGTAGTCGGGGATGAAGCCGGCGGCGATGATGGCGGTTTTTTCGCTTTCGACGATGGCAATGGGTTTTTTGGGGTCGGTGGTGAGGAGGTGTTCTCCGAAGAGGCATTGGTTGAGGTGGTATGGCTGGATGTTGAGGGCTTTGTGTACCCAGGTTATGTGGTTAGGGGTGCCGGATTCTTTTGCCGGTTTGGGGGTTGTAGAGCATGATTTTGCCGCTTCTGATGTTGTGGTGCTGGTCTATTTGCCAGAAGATGGTTGCGCCGGGCCAGTGTTTTGAGGTTCTGATGCGATAGGTGGCTGTTAACTGGAAGGCGCGTTGTTGGCCGAATATGCTGCAGAGCCAGCGGCAGAAGTTGTTGTTGTTGTATTGGGCGAGGGTGGCCTGCAGGATGCGGGGGTCAATGGATGATGGCGGGAGTTGTGGTAGGCGCAGGAGTCTTCGCGGTCGCATCGTCCGACGTGGCTGGCGAGATGGCTGCCGGTGGTGGTATCAATGTAGCAGACAAAGCGTTTTTGGTGACATGCGGGGCATGGGTATTTTGCGCCAGCCTTGCTGGAGTGCGTAGCGGTATGGCATCAGCAGAGTGAACTTGCAAAAAAAGATGGCGCTTCAATTCCGTTTTTTGTGAATCGTAAGATGGACGTTGTTGATAGCGCAATGGACCGCGAGTCAATTGATCAGGTGCAGCGGCATACGGCTCATTTGGTATGTGCGGTTATCAATTCTGTTACACAAATGGGCTGGCAATTTCCTGGATCGGCAGGTCCCGGGAAGTCGATTTATAAACTAACCGCCCAACCATTCGCTTCAACGGACAGTGTAA
Organism: uncultured Chlorobiaceae bacterium; assembly: GCA_903871235.1. Lineage (GTDB taxonomy): Bacteria > Bacteroidota > Chlorobiia > Chlorobiales > Chlorobiaceae > Chlorobium. The sequence continues at coordinate 1,880 of CAIQGA010000145.1, read as the reverse complement.
AAAGCGCTCCGCCTCTCGGCTCAAACGCCAGCTTGGGGCAGGAATAAGAATCATCGGTGGTGGTGTTAACTCGCATTTGGCCGTCAACAGTGAGAAACCATTTAAAGAATACGCAGTTTTGTGGATGATACAGGTGGTTGCCGAATTCATGTAGTCGGGTTTTGCGGCGTTCGTGTAGGTAAAATGCCTGAGTTGCTCAGATTTTGCCTATAGTTTTCAGCGGTAAAAACAGGGTGTGGCTGGCTCCAATGCAGGGGATAAATCCGTGGTGCAGATAAAACGCTTCCGCCTGTTTATCTTTCGCATTGACGAGCAAAGCGTAGACTGCCAGTGATGAATCTGATGATCTGAGAAGTGCATCAGCGATAAGGGCGCTCCCGATCCCTTTTCCATGATAGAGCTGGTCTACAGCGAGACGTCCTATGCGTGAGGCTGGAACGGCATCATATCGGGGCATTTTCCTGACAATCTCTTTGGGTAAACCTGGTAACGGAATTTGCGCGGCTGAAAGCGTGTAGTAGCCAGCGATTTTTTGATTGTCGTTATCGACAGCAACAAAGCATTTGGTGATATTCCTCTTTGTATCCTGACCGACCTGTGCTGAAAAGTAGTGATCCAGAGCTTCAGAGCCAGAGCAGAACCCCTCTCGTACCTTGTCTTTGCTCAGTGGAATCACTGAAAATGGTGGCAGCTTCATCACTCAACAAGGGTTATTGATCCTGACCGAATAATTTGGCGTGACTTTCGAATGCCCGTCGCAAAGCGGCATTGGGCTCTGGCGGATTCAGTAAAGCTTCGGCAAAGGCAAGCTGGCCTTCGAGTGACAACTGGATAACGGAATTTTCCTCAATTGCTTTCGTTGCAGCTTCAAGAGCCGCATAGACAACAAAATCAGTCACCGTCCGACCTTGAATTTCGGCGGCTCGCTTGATTTGTGCGTGAACATTCCGGGTTATGCGTGCCTCCAGGCGGGTTTTTCCCTCAGTCACCGGTTTCGATGAGACTTTTGTTGGAGGCTTGAGTTTGTTGAGTGTACCTGCTGGCTCTTTTACACCTTTTTGCTTGAGATTTGTGCTCATGAGTAGCTCGTTTATGTTGTACGGCATATTACCGTAATGTACAGATAGAGCTGATTAAAGCAGCAGGAAAAAATTTTACAGAGACAATTTTGGAAGATGGACAGCGGATTGTGCGTGGTTAGCCACACTTTTCAATAATCAACGTAACATTCAGGAAATTCGAAGTATCGGACGTTGTCCATACCATCAGGTGGGAAAACGACGCCGATCTCGCTCCAGAATACTTGTATGAAAAAATGGTTGAACAAAGCACTGCACACGGTCATGGCTGAACAAGCATAAACTACATCGCCCTCGCCCGAAGGTGAAGACCTTGCTCCTGACGGGCTGGAACGCTACACATAAGCAATAAACGCGGCTTACTTTTGTAACAGCCATTCACATTGCAATTGATAATTGAAACTCAAGCGTCGAGAATTTTAGTTGAAAAATATTTTAAAATTTAAAAATAATGGGCTTAATAAGAGAACCGAAAGGCGTTGATTTTATAATACAAAGTCCGCCGTTGACTGACACAGAAAGAAAAGAGATAAGCGAATTTATACTGATCAGAAAACTACAAAATAAGACAAAACTTAAACAGACAATCTCGAAAAAGAGGATGGGAAATAATGTGACTGAAATGCCGAACCCATAACAAACGCTATGACCAATAAGGGGCTAGTGTCATGTCACTCTTCAATTGTCGGATAAAGGCGTAACAGCTTGATTCTCGCCTTTTCGTTTGTAAAACGCCAATTGATCTTGGAATTTTTATTGTTGCGTTTCATCTCCCATGCGGCTACTTCCGACCTGACTTTT
>CAIQGA010000144.1 GCA_903871235.1 uncultured Chlorobiaceae bacterium | reverse complement strand
GTTGTAAGATAGTGTTTTTCAGCATTGATTGCACGCTCAGTGCGCGATATGGCAAAGCGAAAGGTACGAGTCAGCGTAAAACGGAGCCAGACCGCTTTGTGGCTATACCCATCGTTGAGGTTGCCTTTGTGGGCGAGGATAATGTGCTTGACAATGGCAACAGATCCATCGCTTCATTGCCAAAACTTGCAAAACGTGAGCTGTTTATCTAACTTGAGGCAGTAGTCTGGAGAGATTGCCTTTTTAAAAAAAATACGAAGTGATGGCCACTGTCTATAAATTTACGCCATACTTTGAAAATGAGGTGCTGAGGAAAAGGGCTTACCTTAAAAAGGAGTGGTGTATTGATGTTCTTGAAAATCCACTTCGAATAGAGGCGCAGGAGGGGAACCGCTATCGTTTTTGGGGAAAAGTAGAAGATCTTGATGGAAGGATTTTGCGCGTCGTCACCCTTGATGATAAAGTAACTATACATAATGCATTTCCAGATCGGAGATATCGACATGAAAATTAATTATTACCCGGATACCGACTCATTGTATATAGAATTCTCAGAAAAAGAGAGTTCGGAAAGTGTTGAAATATCAGAAGGAGTTGTTCTCGACTATGACGAGGAAGGCGTTCTTGTGGGTATGGATATTGACAATGCCAATAAAAAAATAAATCTCAGGGAGTTGGTTCTTAACAAGTTGCCGTTCGAAGATCAGAAATTATCGGCATAAAAATATTTTCGGTTATTCTTGCTTTGATTAGCCAAAATATCATCCTGACCCTGACCTCAACTCTATCAGTGAGCCACTGCGCGCACCTATTCTCCCTTAGCCATCTTCAAAACCACACCGAAGACCGATCCGTGGTTGATGCGTGAGCGCACCTCGATGTCGCCTTTGTGGGCCAGAACAATGTGCTTGACAATGGCAAGCCCAAGGCCGGTTCCTCCGCGCTCGCGTGAACGGGCCTTGTCGACCCGGTAGAAGCGCTCAAAAATGCGGTCAAGGTCTGATTTTGATATACCGATACCGTTGTCTTCCACTTCCAGCCGTATAGCATCGCTACTTCTGAATGCTGAAATTCTGATTTTTCCATTGCTGTCGTCAACGTATTTGATGGCGTTGTCGAGAAGGTTGCGGATAATAATATCGAGATAACGCGGGTCGGCATAAACCGGAGGGAGCTCTTCGGAGATATGGATTTTAAGTCTGATCTGCTTTTTGTCAATCTCGTGTTGCAGAAGCTGAACCGATTTCTGCACCATACTTTTGAGGTCAACTGCGCTGAATTGGTATTTAATGTAGCCTGACTCAATTCTGGAGAGGTCGAGCACATCGTTGACGAGAGCGGCGAGTTGCTGGCTTGCTTTCAGGATAATCTGCAGGAAGGGTGTGGCATGTTCGGGCTCAAGCATGGCTCCGTCGAGCAGTGTTTCGGCGTAGCCAGTGATGACGGTGAGCGGTGTGCGCAGTTCGTGTGAAACGCTTGAGACAAAATCTCGCCGAATGATTTCAAGGTTGCGCAGTTTGGTGATATCGTTCAAAACAAATACGGTTCCTTCGAACTGCTCCTCTTTGGTGAGTGGCATAGAGCTGATTTGCATGATGCGCTTTCCCTTCGTGGTCATGAGATCCATCTCCTCCTTGCGCAGGGTCTGGCGTGTGCTGTGGACTTTTGCAAACAGCTCCTGAAGCTTGCTGTCGGAGAGATGGTGGAGCGGGCGCGACTTGAACATGGTGCCGTCAATGCGGAACATTCTTGATGCAGCCGGGTTGACCAGAATAATATCGCCCGCAGCGTCGGTCACAATGATAGCTTCACGAATACTGGAAAAAACCGTCCGAAACCACTCTTCGCCGCGCTGCAGTTGCCTGATTTCATCCGTCATGACGTTCAGTGCGCGGGCAAAGAGGCCAGCTTCATCATTGCTGGCTACAGGAATGGTGCCTGAAAAGTCGCCCTGAATCCTTCTTTTTGCGCTTTTTGCAAGCATCCTGTGCTGACGGGTCAGAAAAAATGCAGTCAGAAAACCTGTCATCAGGGAGAAGAAGAGCACCTGAAAAATTCCATGAATGATTGCTCTATGAATTCCGGTATCAAATACTCCGATATCGTAGAGTGGCTTGCCGAATCGAAGGATGGCGTAGGGTTTCGGAAAACCGACAGGGATGGCCATATAGAGCATGTGCTCTTTGACGGTTTGACTGTACCGGGTTCTTTCGCCGTACCCTTTTGCAATGGCATCCTGTACTTCCGGCCTGTTCCAGTGGTTTTCCATTGCGTAAAGCTTGCCGGGGGGGATAGAGGAGTCGGCGATGACCTCTCCCTGAATATCAATCAGGGTGACCCGGATGTCGAGCGTACGTGCAATACGCTCTACCCATGCGTTGCTTTGCTCGGTTGTCTCCCATTCCCGCGCCTTTTCTTCGAATATCTGTTTATTGAGCAGCAGGTCGCGGTAAAGCTCCTTTTTTGTTGCCGAAACAAGTATCTCCGTCAATCGACCCTCAATCGAAAAATAGCTGATGACTATTGAAAAAAAAATAATCATCCCGATGATAAGGCCAAGCTTGAAGGAGAGTTTAGGCTGCATGGTCATCACCCTCTTTTTCCTCAAACTTGTAACCAAGTCCCCGAACGGTTGTGATCATGCGGCCAGTTTCGCCAAGTTTTTCGCGGATTCGGGTAATGTGGGTGTCGATGGTTCTGGTGTTGATGCTTTTATCAATATCCCAGACATCGCTGAGCAGCCTCTCTCGTGATTGTGCCTCTCCCTTTCGTTTGAGGAGAGCGACGAGCAGCTTGAACTCCATCAGGGTCACCACAAGCTCTTTGCCTTCAAGCGTCACAATATGGCGCGTCAGATCAACTTCAAGAGAGCCTGCCTTGAGCAGCTCCTCCATTTTGCCGCTCTGCCGGTGATCGCGCTTGAGGATTGCCCGTATGCGCAGGGTCAGCTCACGGGGGCTGAAGGGTTTGACCACATAGTCATCAATGCCGAGCTCAAATCCCAAAATCCGGTCAATCTCCTCTCCTTTGGCCGTCACCATGATGATGGGGATATCTTTGTATCGCTGATGCTGCCGTATTTTCCGGCAAAGCTCAAAGCCGTCCATCCCTGGCAGCATTACATCAAGCAGCACAAGGTCAAAGCTTTTTTTTGAGAGCTCTGCAAACCCATCTTCGCCAGTGCCGGAAAGATGACATCTATAGCCTGCCCGATTGAGATTATATTCAAGCAGCTTTGCAAGGTTCTGGTCATCTTCGACAACAAGCAGCAATGGATTCGACATAGTATTCAATTTTTATGTTGTGTGCTCTCTCACTTGGCCATGGATGAGCTTCAATAGCCGATTTACTCCTGTTGGCTCTTCATGGAGCAACGGGACTACGGCGTAGCGGTTGGCATGAAGGCGGGCCACGGCCTCAATCTCGTTCAGTTCGTTGTGTGCTCGCTGCTTGAGTAGAGCGGAGTGTGGTTCGGCAGCGGCTATGCTGTTATTGATGACCCATCCCCACGGTTCAATGCCAGCTCGTCGCAACTCCGCTTGCAGATTGGCGGTTTCGAGCACAGGGGTGGTCTCGGCCAGCGTCACGAGCACGATGCTGGTCTGCTCCGGGTCTTGCATTCGCGTCATCGGCGTGAGATGGTGCTCTTCTGTTTTGCCACTTTGACGGGTGAATTCACGGTGATAGGCTCCGGTTGCATCGAGCAGCAGCAGGGTATGACCGGTAGGAGCCGTATCCATGATAACAAATTTTTGGTCGGCCTCACTGATGATGCGTGAAAAAGCCTGAAAGACGGCAATTTCTTCAGTGCAGGGTGAGCGCAAGTCCTCCCGGAGCAGGGCACTCCCTTCGGCATCGAGTTCTTTTCCCTTGCTGCTCATCACCTCTTGCTGGTAGCGTTCGGTCTCGGCGCGGGGATCAATCCGGCTGACGGTGAGCATCTCCATTGAGCCGTTCAGTGTTTCGGTGAGGTGAGCCGCTGGGTCGGAAGTGGTGAGGTGCACCGGTAGGCCTCGACGGGCAAGCTCAAGAGCTATTGCAGCCGCGAGAGTTGTTTTACCAACTCCTCCTTTACCCATGAACATGACAAGCCCTTTCTTTTTGAGTGCGATGTCGTCAACCAGTGCCAGGAGGTCGGGAGCGTTAAGTGTGACGGCCTCTTCACTGAAGAGCGAGAGTTGTTCATTGTCAGAGAGTAACTGGCGCAGCGCTTCAAGGCCGACCAGATTGAAGGGCTTGAGTGCGACATGATCGGTCGGCAATGCTCTGAGACTCTCCGGCATGGTCGATAATGCGGCTTGCTCACGCGAAAAGAGTGCAGCAGCGAGCGCATCATCTGTCGTTTCGCTTTGGGGGAGTATGCCGTTGATGACGAGATGGTGTTGTGAGATGCCAATTGCGGCGAGTTCTTCACAGGTTCGGGCAACTTCGCGCAAGGTGGATTGCTGGGCCCGGGCAACCAGAATCAGGCGTGTACGCAAGGGGTCGGCCAAGGCTTCGAGCGCCTCCTTGTACTGGGAGCGCTGCTTTTCAAGACCAGCCAGCGGGCCGAGGCATGAGACGTCACCTTTGCCCTCTTCAAGAAAACCGCTCCATGCACCGGGCAGTTGCAGCAGCCGGATGGTGTGGCCGGTTGGTGCCGTGTCAAAAATGATGTGGTCGAAGTCGGCGGTCAAGGCTGAGTCGGTTAAGAGGGCGGTGAACTCGTCGAAGGCGGCAATTTCCGTTGTGCAGGCGCCGGAAAGCTGTTCTTCAATGCTCTTGACGATGTTCTCTGGCAGGAGGCCGCGTACCGGTTTGACGATGCGGTCGCGATAGTGCTGTGCTGCTGCCTGCGGGTCAATTTCGAGCGCAAAGAGACCCGCAACGGCCTCGACCGGAGTGATGGTGCTGCCGATGGTGATACCGAAGACCTGGCCGACATTGGAGGCCGGGTCAGTGCTCACCAGCAAGATTTTTCGCCCGGCTTCAGCGAGTTGCATGGCCGTTGCGCAGGCAATTGAGGTTTTGCCAACGCCCCCTTTGCCGGTAAAGAAAAGGAAGCGTGGAGGCTCTTTGAGAAATTTCATTGGAGTGGTTTCGTGAATTATCCGCAGCAATTGCTATCGGAGCAGCAACTTTTGGCTTCTTTTGGCTCTGCAGATGGCAGCGTTATGGATGCCCAATCGGCAAGTTCAGCCCGGCTTGGGTATCGGCCACTCAAGAGCACTTGGTCATTGACAAGAATCAGCGGAAGGGCTTCTGCTCCCAAACTGTCGAGAAAGAATTTTACGGTATGGTTTTCTGCGAAGGCCAGCGGTTGACGGGCCAGATTGAAGCGCTCTATCTGAGCTCCATTCTGGAGAGCCCAATCGACGTCAGCCGAAAAGCTGACCAGAGCTTGATCGACATCAATTCCACATACGCCACTGCTGCAGCACAATGCGGGATCAAAAATCTGAATTATAGGCGTTATGGACATTTTTGGTAGTGTTAAAATTGATTGAGT
>CAIQGA010000143.1 GCA_903871235.1 uncultured Chlorobiaceae bacterium | reverse complement strand
GTTGAGAGTATTTATGAAGGTTCTGTGTCAGTTTCTCTCGATTTACATACTTGTGCTCACGCTTGCCCCCTTCACGTTCAATCCACTTGTTAATGAGTGCTTCGTAAATTTCCCATGTATTTGCATAGTGTTGATCACCGTCAACCAGGTAGTCAATGTAACTGAGCAACATGGGGCGAACCATCAGTTTGGGTGAGTTGTTGACAATTCGCTGTGCCTTTTGCTTTTTACTGCTATTCAAGAAACCTGCAATACCATATTTTTTATTCAGATAGCACCGTATTTCCTTATCATTGAACGGTGAAAGGTATAATTTGGCAAGCGTATGAAATCCTTTATTGTCGAACGTCGGGATTTTAAGTTCATAAGCTTTATTTTCTTCACCTGGAAAATATTGTGTTCTGCTGGTGATAACTACTTCGCGAAAATCCTGTACGGTTTCTATCAATTCGTCGAGCACTTTTCGGAACCGTTCATCATCAGTCAGTCCATCAGGTTCAGTTGGCGGCAGTATTCTGGTGTATTCATCAAAAGCATCCAGCAATAAAATGGTATTGGGGATATCCTCTTTTTTTATCTCTTTTATTTTTTCAATCACATTGCCCTGATAACCAAATGGAATCAGTTTAATTTTATATTTGTTGTTCTTGTTGAAAAATGAATAATAACGCACATACAGATTTATCATAAACGTGGTTTTACCCATGCCGGAATCAGCAAGAACAAGATAAAACTTGTCACTTACCTTGTCTTCGTTGAAAGCTGTATTAATAAAATGAGGTATTAATTTTGACTTCGATACAAACTTGTGGTTAAAACGTGGCTCATCTTCGTTGGTTGGTGAATTATTCTGAAATTTGCTTTCAATAAATAAATCCAGTTTTTTCCGTACTTCTTTTTTACTGAAATAGGGCGATAAATCTTCCTTTGCCCTCTGAATTCGTTTATAAAACCATGTGCCAAAAATAGTTACAAGAATGACAATGATGCCGCTTATTGTACCAGTAATAATGGTTCCCATGTCACTCTGATTATTGACCAACAAATCTTTTATCGCCACCGAATCTTGTTCCGCCCCATTGCCCGCATTCGCCCTTCCTGAAACTTCCGCTGGTGCCACCGCCTGCTTCGTTGCTGCTTGCTTTGCATGAGTGCTGCTGGCAAGGCCTGCGCAAAGGGAGATGGTGAAAATGAAAATCGAGATAATGCGGATTATTGGAGAGCAACTTTTTGGCTTTGTTGATTTTGAAACATGCAGCCAGGTAAGAGCCATGAGCAGGGATTGAATGGGTTAGCCGAAACGAAGATGAAGCGCTTGCAATATAGTGTATTCTTTGGCGAACGGGAAAGTAATGAGGGCGGGTGAGTGTTCCATCTTGTTCCACCTGTTCCACCCGAGGGCACCCACGAGGGGTGCCCCTGCCCTGCTTGCTGCTGGCTGCTTTGCTTTTGCGGCATGTGCGGTACTCCGCTCGTGCCGCTTTTTGCAGGCAAGCGGGCGCGTACTCGCGTCCGGCTTGGCTTGCTGCTGCTGGCTGGTTGAGGCGGCTTTTTGCGGCGGGCGGGCTTGCTTGCTGCGATATTGAGCAGCGGGCGGGCTGCATCGAGCGGCAGGGGCTTTTGCTGTAAGCAGGCGGCGGGCGGGCGGGAGATCGGCGCGGGTGCTTTGCGCTCAAATTTGCGGTCCACCTTCGGTGGACATTTCTGTAGTCGGTTGTTACCAGAACATTTTGGCGTGCGGCGGTTCGTCCCTCACCTCCGCTCACCAAAATGTTGGTACTGCCCTCTCGCTCAAAAAACAAAGCCGGAATGAGCTGCCAACTGACTACGGGACGAAAACCAGGCGGAAGCCAACAGTGAAGTTCCGGTCGCCGGGGGTGAAGCCAAACCGAAAAGCCGACCGACAGCCCTCGGCATCGTCGCCCCAGCTCCCGCCACGAAGCACACGGTACGAACCTGTTTCAATCCTCAAACTTTCCGTCCACTCCCATACGTTACCAGCCATATCATACAACCCGTCGAGTGTAACTCCTTCGGGGTAACTACCTACGGGTGTTGTCTGGCCAACATTGCTATTGAAGTTAAGCAGTTTTGAATTTGGTTCACCTTTTTCTTTCGGCCAGGGATATTCACGTTTTTCTTTCCCTGCTGCGGCATACTCCCACTCCCATTCTGTGGGTAAACGATACCTGTTGGTATTTTGATTATTACTTTCCATGAGAGAAAGCCATAAGCAATAGGTGCGAGCAGCATACCAGCTTACACCGACGACTGGCTGATCATCCTCCTTGAAACGTCGATCATCATCATACTTTGAACGAAACCGCATCGACAGTTTTGGTTCTTCATCCAGATAGTTCTTGAATCCTGAGATAGTGCCTGCAACCTCAAAAAGCTTGCTACTCAGGATATCATCCGCTTGTTTGTTCTCAACCAATTGCAGCCAGGCAACAAATTTACGATAAAGCTTATTGGTCAGCGAATATTTGGCAACATAGAGATCCCCCACTTGCTCTTTACCATCTGCAGAATAGCGTCCGTTTTTGATAAGGATGTACTGAGCGTTCTGTTCGATGGGGCTGAAATGGACATCGCCATAAGACTCAACAAGCTCTCTCGGTCTGACAAGGATGGCAGGGCGCTCCTGTTCATCGGTCAGTACCACTTCATCGGCTTTTCTGAGCAACTCCTGATCTGCCTCCGGATGCAGCCTTTTGAACTCTTGTGCGGCCTCAACGGCCTGTCGACTGCCAACCGTTTTCAGGCATTCGAGAATATAGTATTGGCGGTTACGAGTAGTTACTGGATCACTGAGCTTTACACAAAATACTTGTACGTCTTGAGGAGCCTTGCTTATCAACTTCTGAAGAAAGTTGAGGGTTTTCGGATCGAGAGAATCGCTCCGTTCTGCATCAAAAAATGCTGTCATGAACGTGTTAAACGAGCCAGCTTTAACTTTAGCAGCAAAAAAGAGCAGTGGTTCATCCCACCAATCAACCCCTACCAGCTTAACAAGTGTACCAATACGGCCAGGTTCAGAGATGATCGATTGAATAAGTTGTAAGCCAGCCATATACTCCCGGAAGGTTTTATGGCTAAATACATAGGTTGATCCTGATTTACCAAGGACACCTGCTCGCCTGTCAAGGTTGTCACAAATTTGTTCTGCGCTATATTTGCTCCGATATTTGTAATCAAGAAGATCAACTTCCTGTTGCATCCGGTCATGAAACTGATCAATATCAGCAGCATCCTCACTCCTGTCCTGCATCCAGAGAGAGATCGGCTCCAGCAACTTCTTTGACTCTATTGCCGGCAGATAAGGGTCTATGTTTTTTTCGTTTTCCCGATAAAAAAGGAGATAATCAAGTGCAATACTATAAATCTCTTCCCGAGTTGGAGGAATAGCCTTGCTTTGTTTCCAGAGTATGGCTATGAACTGCAGAAGTAACGGTATACCAGCAAGGTCGTTCCGCAAACCCTTGTTTTCCGGTCGATCAAGTTCAACTTCAAGTGCAGCAGCGGCAATATCGGCCTCTTTTTCTTTTTCAATTTGCCTTTGCTGATAGCTCCTTTTTTTATTACGATGCAGGTCTCGCAAAAACGTGGTACGAAACCACTCCGGTAAAAAAAGAAATTTTTCAGTTTTCTTTTGCAGACCACATCCTATTTCATCACGCTGCAAGTCACGCAAGAAAGCGGCATGGAACCATTTCTGCAAAAACATGCGCTGTTGCTCTTTGCTGAAACGTTTGACCCAAGCAATCTCTTTATCAATGGTTAGTGCGATTTGCTCTTTCTCACCAAAACCCTTGTCGCGAGTGGTTATGACAAAAAAAGCCTTCTTCCATCTTTTGGCGGCATCAGAAACCCATTTGCATATCTCTACCCGTTGCTTATCGTCACTGATTTCATCGAGTCCATCAAGCAGCACAAGGGTACGATGGTTTTCAAGGCGATCTTCAAAAAAGCTTTTTTCAATCTCCAGATGAGGCTCAAAGCATTGCGATAATATTGCTGGAAGCGATGGCATTTCTTTTCGTGGAGTTGCCATTTTGCTCAATGGCATATAAAGTACCGGCACAGGATTAGCAAAGCCCTGTAGCGTGATAGTGTTGCTCAGGGCAAAATGCTTGATGATGGTTGTTTTGCCTGAACCCGGTTCTCCAATAATAAGCAGTAACTGCGATCGTTCCACTGCATAGATCAGCGCATTTTCAGGATTGACATCAGACATTTTGTCTTCTGAACCGTCAATTCCCTGTTGTTTATGACGCTCATTGACTGAAATATCAAGTGGCACAAAGGTATCTGGCAGATTGACCGCCTCTTTGACGCCATCAATACCCGGCATTCCGAAAATCGAATTCTTGCCCAGCTCCTCTTTCAGGCGTTCCCTGTAGATTTTATCGTCTGTTTTATGCTGTTTTTTTTTAATGATCTTCTTTTCCTTAACCTTATGTCTTTCTTGTGATGTATTGTAGCTGTAAGTCATATAGCCAATCAATAAAGATATGATCAAACCTACCGCTGGAATGATCACGCTTAGCGCATCAATGTTCATAGTGCTTTTTGGAGGTTGACTTTTTATCGCCGTTGAATCTTGCCCTGCCAGTTTACCCGCATTCGTCCCTCCTGAAACTCTTACTGGTGCCGCCGCCTGCTTCGTTGCTGCTTGCGTTGCATGAGTGCTGCTGGCAACGCCTGCGCAAAGGGAGATGGTGAAAATGAAAATCGAGATAATGCGGATTATTGGAGAGCAACTTTTTGGCTTTGTTGATCTTGAAACATGCAGCCAGGTAAGAGCCATGAGCAGGGATTGAATGGGTTAGCCGGAACGAAGATGAAGCGCTTGCAATATAGTGTATTCTTTGGCGAACGGGAAAGTAATGAGGGCGGATGAGCGGCGGTCGGGCGGGCGGCGCGAGCGCTTTGCTGTCATGGCAGGCTGCGAGCGGTGGGCGCGGGCTGCCGGGAGCGAAGCGAAGCGCCTTGGCTTGATTTTTTTGTTATATTCGGGAGTGTGAAAGGATGCTAAAAATGATGGAAAATCAACTTTTTGTTCCACCATTGTTCCATCTCCCTTATTCCCAGTCTTTTAATTATATAAAAATAAACAGGTTAGATACTTTTATATAATCTATTACTTTTTTAAATTAATTATTTTGCGGGAAGATTCTCGTGAATACAAAAACAACCTTACTTGAACCCTGGAAGACTTCAGCTCATGGATAAAACCGATCCGACCCGTCAAACAAAAACCAGGACAAAAAAAGAGTCACTCTCGCGTGAAGAGCGTCAAAAGCAACTTGAGTTTCAAAATGAAGCTGTAGGCCATCTCAATGCACTCTATAACTACGCGCTTCACTTGACCATGAATCCAAGTGATGCGGAAGATCTGGTACAGGAGACTTATCTCAAAGCCTATCGATTTTTTAATTCTTTTGAGCGGGGAACAAACTGCAAGGCATGGCTGTTTAAAATCCTGAAAAATAACTATATCAACCGTTTTCGGAAAAATTCGAAAGAACCCGGCAAGGTTGACTATGATCTTATCAAGGATTTTTATCATTCAATCAAGGATACCCGTAGTGACACCAGTGAAGCCGAAAGCGACTATTTTCACTCGTTGCTGCACGAAGAGGTCTATCAGGCACTTCACTCTCTGCCCGAAGAGTTCAGAGAGGTGATCCAGTTGTGCGACATTGAGGGATTTACCTATGAAGAGATTGCCAATATGGTAGAAAGCCCTATCGGAACGGTACGATCAAGATTGTACCGGGGCAGGAAGTTGCTTCGCAATCAGCTCGAAGGATATGCGAAAAAGTACGGTTTTAACAACGACAACGATCAATAAATCAAGACGCACAAACTTTTTTTATTATGAACTGCAAAAAAGCTGGCGTGCTTATAAGTGCATCCGTAGATGGTGAACTATCGGCATCTGAAGAGCAGGGGTTTCTCCTGCACCTTTCGGAATGTAAAGAGTGCAGAGTAGAATTTGATGATGCAAAAAAAACCAAATTGATCATCCAGGAAAAAATTATCCAGTTCAAAGCCCCCGACGCACTGATTGTTGCAATCATGCAACTTACCAGCTTAAACACCAAAGAGCCCCATCTTTATGAATAGCTGTCTCTTGGGTATTAACCATAACCAAAGAATCGGGGCTGTCTAAGGCATGGATTGAGCGAATTGACGGCTTTGGCAAAAATTCAATCTCTTAAACACATTTTAAACTGTAATGCAGGGGGAAAAGCTCTCTCTCTTACAACCAAGGTTTTTTATGAACAAAACGCTCACCATCACGGAAGAAGAGGTAAAACAGTGGCATCTCAATATGCCTGATGAAATGCTTGATGCCGTTTCCAGCCGATTCAAGCTGCTTTCTGAACCGATGAGGCTGAAAATATTACGTACTCTCTGCGAGCAGGAACATACGGTTCAGGAGATCGTCAATGAAATCAATGCGAGTCAGGCAAACATCTCAAAACATCTGGCATTGATGTATGAAAGTGGTATTGTCAACCGCCGAAAAGAGGGACTGAAATGCTATTACCGCATCGCCGACGAGAGCGTCATCTATTCCTGCTATCTGAGTTCAAAAGGTGTTGTTGAAAACCTTCAGCAGCGTCTTTTCCAAACACAAAAAACGCATTCGACTCTTTCAAGTTAACCACCCGTTTTCAGTGCAAAAAGCAACCATCAACAACAGCCGATCTCTGCCAGATTATTTGCTTTGCACTATAGTTTGTCCAATCTCACCTCCCGGCTCAATTCCTCAGTCACGACATTACTTGTCTGACATTTTTTCTTTTTCGCAAAAATAGTGTGCCATTTTTATCTACAGAGTGTCATTTCTGACAATAGTCATTCAAGAGATTGCGGAAGAAAGACTTTGGCACGCTTTTTGATGTATTCATTGTATGAAGTTGTTTATAACTGCCTGTTGCTGTAATGATAATAAATAAAAGTGAAAAGGAGGATGAAATGCTTGTACAATTATCGAAAGACCCATTGAAACTGTTTGATAATATCTGGTCTGGTTCGCAGCAGCCTTCCGCTCCTGCTTTCAAGGTTGATATTTCAGAAGATGAAGCAGGGTTTCATCTTGATGCAGAACTTCCTGGCATCGCCAGGGAAAATATATCACTCAATGTTGAGGATGATGTGCTGACCATCAGGGCAGAACGAAAAGTAGAAACAGAAGAGAACGACAAAAATTATCACCGTGTTGAGCGCAGCTCAGGCAGTTTTTCGAGAAGTTTTAATGTTGGTGAGATGATTGATCAGGAGAGCATCAATGCCACTGTTAGTGACGGGTTGCTTCACGTAACTCTTCCGAAGGCCGCTCCTGTCAAAAAGAAAAAAGAAATTTCGATCAGTTGAGAGTCGCTCTGAATTTGTGCCCGCTCTCAACCATCATGAGTCGGGCATTTTTATATCACGTTCAAAATAAGGAACATTCACTATGGGTAAAATTATCGGCATCGACCTTGGCACCACAAACTCTTGTGTTTCGGTCATGCAGGGATCGCAGCCAACGGTTATTGAGAATTCAGAGGGAAACCGTACAACACCCTCAATTGTCGCTTTAACCAAAACGGGTGATCGCCTGGTTGGGCAGGCTGCAAAAAGGCAGGCCATCACCAATCCGAAAAATACTATTTTTTCGATCAAGCGCTTCATGGGTCGCAAATACGATGAAATCACCAACGAAAAAAAGCTTGCGCCTTATGAAATCATCAACGAAAATGGTGAAGCTCGGGTAAAAATCAACGACAAGATCTACTCGCCGCAGGAAGTTTCGGCGATGATTTTGCAGAAAATGAAGCAGACGGCTGAAGATTTTCTTGGCGAAAAAGTTACAGAAGCGGTCATCACCGTGCCAGCATATTTTAATGATGCCCAGCGGCAGGCCACAAAAGATGCAGGCCGCATTGCCGGGCTTGAAGTCAAGCGTATCATCAACGAACCAACTGCCGCAGCTCTCGCTTACGGCCTCGACAGAAAGCAGGAGAGCGAAAAAGTTGCGGTCTTCGATCTTGGTGGCGGAACATTTGATATATCCATTCTTGAGCTTGGGGATGGCGTTTTTGAGGTTAAATCAACCGATGGCGATACCCACCTTGGCGGCGATGACTTTGACCAGAAAATTATTGATTACATTGCCGACGAGTTCAGAAAACAGGAGGGAATCGATCTTCGCAAAGATGCAATTACCCTGCAGCGCCTGAAAGAGGCTGCTGAAAAAGCAAAAATCGAACTCTCTTCAAGGACTGACACAGAGATCAACCTTCCCTTCATTACCGCAACCCAGGAAGGACCGAAACACCTTGTGATCAATCTTACCCGTGCAAAATTTGAGGCATTGTGTGCTGATCTCTTCGATAAGATTCTTGATCCTTGTCGCCGTGCAATCAAGAACTCCAAGGTTGAGATGAAGGAAATTGACGAAGTGGTGCTGGTTGGTGGCTCAACACGCATACCGAAAGTACAGGCACTTGTCAAAGACTTTTTCGGAAAAGAGCCCAACAGAAGTGTCAACCCGGATGAAGTTGTTGCTATAGGCGCGGCAATTCAGGGTGGTGTTCTCAAGGGAGATGTCACCGATGTCCTGCTGCTTGATGTCACCCCCCTCTCTCTCGGTATTGAAACTCTGGGAGGCGTGATGACAAAGCTTATCGACGCAAACACCACGATTCCGACAAGGAAACAGGAGGTCTTTTCAACTGCTGGCGATAACCAGACCTCAGTCGAAGTTCATGTGCTGCAGGGAGAGCGCCCTATGGCCACCGACAACAAAACATTGGGACGTTTCCACCTTGGCGATATTCCCCCATCTCCAAGAGGTATGCCGCAGATCGAGGTTACTTTTGATATTGATTCCAACGGAATTCTTAACGTTTCGGCTAAAGACAAGGCTATCGGAAAAGAGCAGAGCATAAGAATCGAGTCAAGCAGCAAGCTTACTGACGCTGAAATCAATAAAATGAAGGACGACGCCAAAATCCATGCGGCTGAAGATCAGAAACGCAAGGAAGAGATCGACACCCGGAACGTAGCGGACTCCCTGATTTTCAGCACTGAAAAACAGTTAAAGGATCTCGGCGATAAAATACCAGCCGACAAGCGTCCCCTGCTGGAAGGTTCGCTTGAAAAACTCAAGGAGGCCTACAAAAACGGAACCGTCGAGTCTCTGAAAAGTGCCATGGAAGAGGTCAACAAGGAGTGGAGCGAGATTGCCTCTCACCTTTATCAGTCACAAGGGCCGGATGCATCACAGGCGGAACCGGAAGCACAGGGCGGAAGCGGAGAAAAAACGAAAAAAACCGGTGCTGATGGCAACGTTGAAAATGCAGAATACGAAGTCATTGACGGCAACGGAAAGTAACCGCCAATAAAGAGAAAATCGACTTTATAAACAAAGGGATTCAGTGGTGAATCCCTTTGTTTATTTAACAAGGTTTTACTAATTTAAAACCTGTTGAAGGCAGAACACCAGAGTGTTTTGTATTTGCAAATTTTAACCGTGCAAACAAATGCAACCTCAGCTCAGCCGTCCGAACACCGGCACGAATCAGGTCAGGGTCAGTACGTCAGGACCATGGTCAGGCAATGCGGCTCATAAAGCAGAAAAATATTATATCACCTCTGCAAAAAGGGATGATTGGGGTAACCTTGAAATCCAGATAAGCCCCTCCTCCGGACGCAGAAAGTTGTCGCCAACCAGGGAGATGATCAATAAAATTATTTCCGGTGAAATCGATCTTTTTGTGCTCTCAACGCAGCCTGATATCGGCATTGACCTAAAAAAACTGATACTTGACAACGAAAACCGCTACGTCATCGATTTTGATAACCGTGGCATCAAGTGGACCATGAGGGATATTCCTCTCTTTTACAGCTCGCTTCAGCAGCAATTGTGTATTGAAATTGACCGGCGAATCTACACTGTGGATGAATTTTTTAAATAAGGAAGAGTTTCCCGCCCTGTAAAGTGAGCTGTTTGGTGCAAGCAAAAAACCCCGGCGTAACCGGGGCTATTGTTGTTTTTTCCATATTCATTCCAAGTCAACAGGCAAAGCTCTCTCTATTGCAATTTCTTACGAGCTAAGGCTGCTTGAGGCGAGGAAGGGTAGATGTTGACCAGATCCTTGAATCTTGCTTTTGCATTGACCGTATCTCCTGTTAACTCAAAAGAGAGTGCCTGCTTGTAGAGTGCCGCAGGACGCTTGCTGCTTTTGGTATACTTCGAGATAACCACCTGATATTCAAGAATGGCTTTTTCATACCATTTCTCACCAAAATAGCTTTCCGCAACAAAAAACTGTGCTTCATCACTAAGAGCTGACGCAGGCGTTCTCTGCAACAGCAAACTGAAACTCTCCCTTGCGGCAGCATAGTTCTTTTCGTTGAGTTTCACCTCTCCATCGCTGAGCAGAGCAGCATCAGTCAGAGGAGCAGGCTGCACCGGTGACGGCTCAGAAAAGCCGTCACGCTTCACAAAAGCGATCGACTGCTCAATTTTCTGCAACCTCAACTCCAACTCATCAACCTTGTGCACAAGCAGTGAGTCCTCCATTCCAAGCCGACCAAAAGTTTGGCGATTATTATGGGAAATTTCTTCGATACTTCCCTGTAACCGTGAAACATCATCCCGAACCTGCTGAACATCTGAATAGGAGACCGCCGACTGGGTTTTAATAGTTTCTGACTCAGTTTTCAGTTTTCTCACATTATCTTCAACAACAAGAAGATCCTGTTTTGAGGCACAGGCCGACAGAGCGAGAACCTGAAAAAAGATAAACGGTTTAATCTTTTTATGCATAGTCAGTAAGGGTTTCTTCGTGTCGTTATTTTACCACAAAGTGCGCCCGGCGGTTTTTTGCCCAAGCCTCTTCACTCTCCCCCTGAACAAAGGGACGTTCTTCACCAAAACTAACCGTTTCAAGACGTGATGAGTTGACACCAAACCTGACGAGATACTCTTTTGTACTTGCCGCCCTGCGGTCTCCAAGAGCAAGATTATATTCAGAAGTACCCCTCTCATCACAGTGGCCTTCAATAAGGACAGCCTTGGAAGTGTTGCTTCCCAACCAGCCTCCATTTTGTGTCAACTGCTCCTGAGCCTCAGTGCTCAACGTAGCGCTGTCATAATCAAAAAACACATCTCCCAGCGGCCCTGTCTGCCATTGATCAAATCCGTAACCGGATGGCGTGGGTGGCATCAATAAGGGAGATGAAGAAGATGAATGATCTGCCGTACCTTCATCGGGAGTTACTGCGCTTTTTGATGAACATCCGGCTATCACCATCAATGCGAGAACAATGATGCTGTTTTTTTTCATAGGTCCATCTCAATTAGGCATTGATAAAAAGGGGCAGACAAAACAACCATCCGCCCCCTGAAGTTTTCAGCAAAACATCATTTTATTCTGCAACAAAATGAGCCCTTCTGTTCTCAGCCCATGCCTCCTCGGTGTGGCCATCTGCAAATGGCTTTTCTTCACCATAACTGACAGCCTTCAAACGGGCCGGAGCAATACCAAGATTGATGACGTAATCCCTTGCACTGTTGGCACGGCGTTCACCAAGAGCAAGGTTGTACTCACTTGTACCTCTCTCATCGCAATGACCTTCGACGATGACATTTGCAGTATTTGCCGCCATCCAGTTAGCATTGGTCCTCAATTGTCCGACAGCATCCGCACGAAGCTCGGAACGATCAAAATCATAAAACACATCACCAAGACCAGGCAATACAACCACAGGAGGTGGCGGTGGTGGCGGTGGCACAACAACTTCTTCACAGCAACCACAGGCTCCAAGAAAGAGCATGGTCGGAATAAACAGCGACCTTAGCAAAGGTTTCACAGTTTTCATTTTACCCCCTTTTTCATTGTTATTTCAAGAGATACCAGTACTACCGAAATAATGACCACGATGGCTGCGTCTGCACACCATCAACCTGCAACAAAAGTCTTTCGTCCCCTCCCTTAGAACTCATTACGTACAATTTTTCTTTCCCCTGTCGGTTTGAAGTAAAAACAATCATCTGACCATCCGGAGACCAAGAGGGCGACTTGTTCTCACCGCACTTTTGTGTTAACTGCATGAGCCCTGAACCATCAGCATTTATGGTAAATATATTTATTTCGCCATTCTTTTCCCACGTAGTATACACAATTTTATCACCAACAGGAGACCATGAAGGCTGAGTATTATAACGCCCACTGAAGGTAAGCCTCTTCACCTGCCCGGAGGCAATATCCTGAATAAAGAGCTGGGGAAGGCCATTTCTCGAAGAAACAAAGGCCATCTTGCTGCCATCGGGAGAAAACGTTGGGGAAATATCGATACTCTTGCTGTTCGTAACCCTGCTTGATAGAGTCCCATTGATGTTAACCAGATAGATTTCCTGATTGCCATCAAAAGAGAGAGTTGCCGCTACCTCGCGGTTGTTTCTCCAGCCCGGATCAATACTGACAGCGCTTTTGCCTACTGCTGCGATTCCCCCGTCGACGAGACTCCTGATATAGAGAGTCGGCCTGCCAGAGGTAAAGTCTATATAGGCAAGATGCTTTCCATCCGGAGAAAGCGCCGGATTCATGGAAATGGATCTTGAATTGGTCAGTTGCTTAACCCCATAGCCATCAAAGTCACACGCATAGATCTCCTTGAAACCGGTCTTATTGGAAACAAAAACAATTTTGCTGCCAAATACTGACTTTTTTCCGGTAAGAAGTTCAACAAGATCAGCGCAAAAGGCATGGCCAATTGAGCGAAGATCAGCCTCCGTTCCCGTATATGTTTTATTCATCAGTAATTTTGACCCGGCAGTCTCATAAACCTTCATATCAAGAATAATCGTATCTGATTTCATCGTGACCACTCCTCCTGCATAGACCTCTGCACCTACCGAAGTCAAAGCCGGGAAATTAAGAACCACGTTCTTCCTGTCGCTATTGTCTTTCAC
The DNA here is from genome assembly GCA_903871235.1 of uncultured Chlorobiaceae bacterium. Taxonomy (GTDB): domain Bacteria; phylum Bacteroidota; class Chlorobiia; order Chlorobiales; family Chlorobiaceae; genus Chlorobium. Next base: position 4,908 of record CAIQGA010000143.1, on the reverse strand, counting down.
ATTAAGCGGAGGAGGAATCAGAGCAAAAAGCTTGGTAAAATCCAGACCATCATGCATAGCCGCATCAAGAGCCTGTGCGAACCTCATCTCTTTCCGACCCTTTCCGTCCAGATTGTCAAGCACAAGGGCTACATTGCCCGTCCCCTCTTTACGAATGGCAATATACTCACCCGCCTCAGTTGCGTTGAGGTGCAAAGGAAAAAAAACAAGGCAAAAGAGAAGAGTAACAACACCGGGAACAATACCCCTGAAAAATTGAATCATAACCCGATAAAAATTGAACCGTTAAAGGTAACCCTGGCTACAAGTTGTAATAAAATCGCAAAAAGAAACAAACTTCACTGTTTCAAACTCTTGTTAAATATAGTGAAATATAGTTAAAAAAAGAGAAAAAGTGTCAATCCGCACTGCGGATCGACAACACTTGATTCAAAAAAAACAGAACAAGCTCTCTTCTACTCAATACCTTCGGGAGTAAACACAAAACCAATCCAGATATCCCGGGAACCCTCCTCTTTAGGCAGGGCAGGAAGAGGAGATGATTTCTCAAGCGCTTTTTTCACGGAATTATTCAAATACTCGCTTGGCGCTCTTCTGTCATAAAGAATCTGGCGAATCGTACCATCGGCCAGAATATTGATGCGAACATACACTTTCATCCCGTAACTATTTTTGAGCAACTGCTTTGAAAAAGACCAGTTCTGCTCAATAATAGAAACGATTTGCGATTTGTAGGAATCAACAGTTCCTCCACCTCCAGAACCTCTTCCTCCACCATTTCGTTCAGCAGAAGAACTTCCCTGCCCGCGTCCGGTTCCCGTTCCAGTTCCCTCACCCTCCGATTTAACTTTCTGCTGAAGCCGGGCAAGTGCAGTATTCAAATTAGTGGTCGATGGCGGGGGCAATTGCGCCGTTTTTTTATCCACATTTTGTTTAAGGCGCAGAAGTGCCTGGTTGATGTCAGGCTTCTTCTCAATCGCCTTGGGCGTCAACGGCTCAACTGATATTTTCTTAGGGATAACCGATGCTTTTTCCGGCACAGGAACCGGAGCCTTGACACTCTGTTTGTTGACAGGAACAGGAACTGGCTCCTTGACACTTTTTTTGCTGACGGGAGGAGTTTGAACCGCCTGGGATGGTGCCACAACAGCCGCTGCAGCACCCTGAGGCCCAGAATCTTCACGGGATGGCTCCCCTGAACCGGACAATGAAACAAGAGTTACCGTCACAATTTTGGGCCTGGAATGCCGGTCTGCATCCCACAACTGCAACGAGACCGCCAGCAAAAACACCATAGCGTGCATTGCAGCAGCCCAGACAAGCCAAAGCGAAAAATTTTTTTCACCATGCGGAAGTTTCTGACCTTTTTTCATACTCCCCACCTATCTCCTGCCTTCTCTTGAAACGGCCACAGGTTCTGTCACCATACCGATCTTTTCAATTCCTGCATCCTTAATCTGGGCCATCACATCCATCACCAGTCCATAGGGTAACGATTTGTCAGCTTTAAGATAGACCTCCGCAGTCTGCTTGACATCAAGAATTGTCGGCAGCTTTTCGCGAACCTCTGAAGCATTCAACTGATACTTGTTGATAAAAACCCGCCTCGAAGCATCAATGCTGATAACAAGAGACTTTTCATCCACGTCCATTTTCTGCAACGTGGTTTGCGGTGTTTCAACCTTAATGCCATGCGTCATCATGGGAGCTGTTACCATAAAAATGATAAGCAGCACAAGCATAACATCAACAAACGGAGTAACATTAATGTCGCTCATCAACCGACCTTTTCCTGAAGTTATCATATCTGGCGATTTCTGCCCTACGGCTCGTTGATGAAGGCTGCAACAAATTCAGGAGAAAACTCCTCCAAATCCCGTTCAATGACACTAATCTTCTGTGTAAACGAGTTATAGGCAATTACAGCAGGAATCGCCGCCGCAAGACCGGCCGCAGTAGCAATCAACGCTTCCGAAATACCGGGAGCAACGGCGGCAAGCGAAGCCGATTGGGTCAAACCAATGGTATGGAATGAATTCATGATCCCCCATACCGTCCCAAAAAGACCGATGAAGGGTGCGGTATTGCCAACCGTCGCAAGAAAAGGGACAAGCGTTGAGAGCCGCTTGTTTTCCGCATTGACCTCCCGCTTCACCGCCCGGGCAATACGCGCCCTCGCCTGTCGGATATCACCCTTATCGGCGATTGCCCGATACTCGATATAGCCGGAGCGAAAAACACGCGGCAAGGAGCCATATCTGAAATTTTCGCTTTCGGTGAAAACCTTGTCGACATTGCAGACTTCGAAAAAATAGTCAAGAAACACCTTCGACTCACGCAAGGATTTCCTCAAATAACCAAATTTAAAGGCAATAATTGCCCATGATATGATTGAGAACGAGAGCAGCACTGAAAGCACCATCAGCACCACAACTCCGGTATCCGAAAGCAGTCCAAAAAAACCAAGTCTGGAATCAGGCATAAAGATAAAAGGAATTAAGGTTCATTTAAACAGATGAACATTCTGGATCACCGTATAGGCCAACGCTGAACCGGAAAGAGCACAAAGCGTATTAACTAAATCATTATTGACCAGAGGAGTTCCTTTAAGAAGCCTGTTTTCAACCAATGAGCCATCAGGCGTCATGCTGTGTGTCCTCTCCGTCACTTTTTCACGAATTGGGTCAAAATACTGAGCCTGGACGGTCGCTCCAAAAAAGCTGTCAACCATACTGGCCAGAAGACCAGAAAAACCAATCAGAAGAAAAGACTGTACCACGCCGAATTCATTCATCCACTTGGCATTGACCGCCAACGCACTGGCACAGATAAAAAGTGAGCCGAGAAATGCGCCCGACGTACCAGGCACAGAAACACCACCGGAAGTCCCGACAGGCACCTCTTTAAAAGTGGTTACCAGCCATGCTTTCGGGTTTGGCCACATCGTGCCGATTTCGGTTGCCCAAGTATCAGCCTGTACCGCTGCAAGCGTTCCAAGATACGCAAAAAAGAGCGCCGGATTATTGGTCAGCGAAAAAAGAATCATCATAATCCAGGCAATCCCGCCATTGGCATAGACCTGCCCTGCATCCCGCTGTGACCCTTTTTCAAAAACCAGATCAAACTTCGCCTTCCGTTTCTTCCCAAGTTTTGAGAGCACCGAGGAGAGGAGATAAAAGGTGAGAAGCGGAACCGTCCACTCTACCCCGCCGACACCAAAAATGGTAGTTCCAAGCAAAAATGTCGCTGTTGCTCCGCTGTTGTCGAGAAACTTGACCTTGATCGAAAAAATGGCAAGAAGAAGGGCAAAGAGACCCCCAAGCAAAAACTGCTCAAGATGAATGGTGTTGTTCATCTCAAGAATGTAGAGGACGTAGGCAATTGAGACCGGAATAAAGAAATTGTCGAGCCCGTGTGACAAGAGCGCCTCAACAGCGGTGGCAACAAGGGCAAGAAGAAGCGCAAGCGCCAGAAGCATCACGAAAGGCTTTCCGGCCAACCCACCGGTGAACTGTGTACTGAACACCAATATACTGGCACTGAGCAGCACAAATCCACTCAAGAACATGGTGATCGAACCCTCAACGGTCTTGGGGCTTTTCGTCAGATGCTCAATGTGCTTTTTGCCGACCGAACTGCCAACCAGCGCAGCAAGCGAATCACTCACACCCATTACAAGCATTGAGGTCTGCAAGATCCACTTGTGCGACTCCCACAAAAAGAGCAGTTGAAGCAGAAAGACCAGCGGGAAAAGCAGCGAACCATAGCTTTTCATTGCTGGCGGCTGTGCACTCCTCTCTTCAGGAAGGGCAAGCAGGGAGCCGAACCACTTCTGTCGGATATTCAATCCGTTAAAAAGCAGCAAAAGAGCGGCCGCAAGTGCAGGATAAAAATTGGACTGAAAATAGGCCGGCACAAAAAAGATAACCACACCCATGGAGAGGTGTACGATTTTCCGGACAACAAGAGCACTGATACTGAACTTCCTCGTCAGCAGTTCCGCAAGAAGCACAAAGAGCAGCACAAGGGAGAGTGTCAGAAAAAAGGCTGGAAAATCCTGAGGCAATGGAGCTTGGAGATTCAGCATAAGATAGATTGTTAATCTGGTTGCTTAAAAATGTATAACGCTAACGGTACAGAATAAACAGCAAACATCCACCAGATTATAACATTTTTAATGTTTGTTTTAATAAAAGTTTAAATGTAGTTTAAGTCAAATTTTCGTTTAACACCGAAAAAAACCTTTTCAGTACCATGGCTGCATTCAATTTACGGGGCTTCGCTTTTATTTGTGGCAGTAAAAAAAACGCAACGCGGCGTAAACCACTTCTATGCGCAGTGGCCGCACACCAGCCGAACACCCTCAAATCAGGGATCGTAGCCATTACTCTCGTAAGATAAGACGAGAACCCGCTCCCAAGTCCATTTTTCTCTTTTCAATCGTATCTTCACTGTGGCTTCGGGATCGGCAGCCCCGGAGATATCTTGTTAACAGCCAAAAAATTTACTGCCATGAGATCTGATACTATCAAAACAGGGTTTGAAAAAGCGCCGCACCGCAGCCTTCTTAAAGCCACAGGCTCCATTGTCTCCAATAATGACTTCAAAAAGCCCTTTATCGGGATATGCAACTCCTATAACGAACTGATCCCCGGCCACTCCCACCTGCAGGAACTGGGCCGCATCGCAAAAGAAGAGGTTCGCAAGGCTGGAGGAGTTCCCTTTGAATTCAATACCATCGGCGTCTGCGACGGTATTGCAATGGGCCATATCGGCATGCGCTACTCCCTTGCAAGCCGCGAGCTCATTGCGATGGGGGTTCGCAGTTGTATCTGATGGAAGCCACTGGTGGCGAACCGAAGCGATTGGCGCAATCCAGTTCGATTGACACAGAGCCTACCTTCACCG
>CAIQGA010000142.1 GCA_903871235.1 uncultured Chlorobiaceae bacterium | reverse complement strand
GGTACGCTTTGAAGTGACCTTTGCCTCACTTGCACCTCACCTCAAGGTACTTGCTCCCCTGCGTGAATGGGAGTTCACCTCAAGGGAATCTGAAATTGCCTATGCCCTTGAGCACAACATTCAGGTCTCTGCTACCAAGAAAAACCCCTACTCCATAGATGAACACATCTGGGGAATCAGCATTGAGTGCGGTGTGCTCGAAGATCCAATGGTTGCACCTCCCGAAGATGCCTACCAGATCACCACATCACCGGAAAATGCGCCAAACACTCCAACTGTTGTTGAGATTGAATTTGAAAAAGGTGTTCCCTTCTCCCTTGACGGCAAAAAGATGAGCGGCCTTGACCTCATCATCCGCCTCAACGAAATCGGTGCAGCCAATGGCGTCGGACGTCTCGACATGATCGAGAACCGCGTTGTCGGCATCAAGTCACGCGAAATTTATGAGGCCCCGGCAGCAACCATCCTGCACTTCGCACACCGCGAACTCGAACGGCTTACGCTCGAAAAATCGGTCTTCCAGTACAAGAAGAACATCAGCCAGGACTACGCAAACATCATCTATAACGGACTCTGGTTCTCGCCAATGAGAAAGGCACTTGATGCCTTCGTGGATGAAACACAGAACCCGGTGACCGGTCTTGTGCGTATCAAGCTCTACAAGGGTGGTGTTACCCTGCTTGGTCGCAACTCCCCGTACTCGCTCTACAACGAAGCGCTTGCCACCTACACCGAAGCCGACACCTTCAACCACAAGGCCGCAGCGGGCTTCATCCACCTCTATGGACTTGGGCTGAAAACCTACAGCGAAGTGCACTCCGCCAAATAAGAGCCCCCCTTTCAGTCACCCGTGCAGGCCATTGTTTCCCGACCTGCACGGCGGTGGCTTGTACCCTCTACACAGGATCAAGGGTATCATCAGGATTACGAGCCACTGGTTCAAACTGGTCATTAAAAAAATCATTCCCGTTCAGATGAAATGCTGGACAGGAAATCAATGATTTTTTCACGGCATCTACATCAGTAAAAACCGCTAACCATATTGAGATAAAACCGCTGCTGCAGGCCAGCCTTACAATTGCATCAAGAGTAATTTGTTTACGATGATATTCAATCAGGCTGTCAATGGCGTATTTCAGGGTTTGCATTTTTTCAAGCCATCTCGGATCAGATTCGCCAGAAACAGTGACCTGTTTATTCAGACCGTATAACCGGATTAACCGTATAGCTTTTGCTCGCTGATTTCTGTTCAGTGTACCTGAAGGCTTAACAAGTGGCAAGGCGGGACCATACTCAAAAGCAAGAGCTGTATTATGAAGATGCGGCCAATAATACATAGCCCTGTATGGAGACAATGGCGTTTTGCTCCCTTTACTGGAATTACATGAATGACAAGCCAGCAAAAAATTATCCCAATCAGATGCACGATCTGGATACGGTTTTCTCGGCATGATATGCTCAATTGCCAAAGCGTTGGTTACTCTCATTTCACACAGGTGACAGTAAGTACCTGTTCTTTCCTTCAAAAAAGGTATCGCTTCGCTCCAATCTGTAAATGTTTTTCTTATCCCTCGAACAGGGGTAACTGGCCAATCACCTTTATTAATCGGTCTCATCTTGATCCTTAACATCTAAATAGGCCTTATAGACAGGATTATTCGTTTCATTTTTTATTACACCTCCAAGCAGGTCACTCACTTTTTGATAATCTTCAAGCGAGAGAACCTTGTTGCCTTTTTCAATTTCAGATAATTGCTTTTTAGCGTTTTTATAACGCACATCAAAATCATCACTGCGAATATTTACAACACCCATAATGCCTGTTGCCACTTTGCTTAAGGGTAGATCCTCAGGAAATTCAACACAATCCTCTTTGTCAAGGTTTCTAAGTTCATCATATTTAAGACTTTGTACGATAAAGGGCGAGTGTGTCGTCGCTATAAACTGAATTGCAGGAAACGTTTTTTTTAAATCAGAGACGACTCTTCTTTGCCAATTTGGATGAAGATGCAAGTCGATTTCGTCAATCAAGACGATTCCCGGGGTTTGTTTAATCGCGTTTCTCCCCAAGTGCGGATTGAGTTTGATACATCGATAAGCAATATCAGAAACCATACCAATAATGTTACGATAACCATCGCTCAGTTGACTGAAAAGTAATTTCTCATCACTCCCTTCAGGTGATTCAAAAAGACCAACAAGATCATCATCCTTAAAACTGAATGCCATTTCCTTCCAATGATTGTCAGGTATCATAGAAATGACACATTCATTGAAGGTTTCCAGAAATAATTTATCACTCTCCTGGTTGAACTTTCTTACTTCATCTTCATAGGTTTTATACCAGGAGAGAAACTCTTTACTTGAAGATTTAGGTGACAGGCAATTTATATAGGCCATGGCAACACCCTCTTCCTGTTTCTTGTACCCGGTTTTCTTTTTTTCATGTTCTGCCCAAAGTCGTCCTGTGCCATGATAAGCGATTACCGGAAAGGTAACACCTCCTCCAGCACGACTTTTGACAAGCATCTTTTCAGCCTCTTTTTCAATATTTTTTGCCCCAATAAATGAAGTCCTTGTTGTACTCGTAATTTTTGGAACACTGATAATGCTCTCCATTTCCTTGCCATTGAGAACGGAAACAAAAGCAATTTCACCTGGAAGCTGAGGGCGGGGTTGCCCCTCAATGGTTTTTACCAGAATTTCATTTCTATTGATTCCTCTGGCTTCGCCATGCGCAACATCTATACCGCGTAAAAAACTGCCTGCGGCTATGGCCAATGCATCCAATACCGAAGTTTTCCCTTTGGCGTTATCTCCAATAAAAACAGTAAACCCTGGATTCAAAACAAAGGTTTTAGAGGCAAAACCTTTGAAATTTTTTACTTCTATTTTTCTTATCAGCATTGCAATCTGTGGTATCTTTGCAAAAAAAGGTTAAAAAACGAGCCGCCTGTTTTTGTAGTTTTCCCTGACAAGAGCAACTCTCCGGCAAATTACAAACTCCGTGAAGTGTGTAATGCCATACCAAAAATATTTTTGACAGGGGGCAAAAGCCCCCTGTACCCCCAGAGGTTAATTGTTAAATGGATAAATGGTTAAAAAGCCCGGACAGGCCGCACCAGCCACTCGCCGAGCTTGCCGTTGCCGTCGTCGTACTGGCCCCCATAGCCGAAAAACTGGCTCCATGCGCTGTACGCACCGCCCTCCGTAGAACTCCAGTAGACGCCGGAACCAAAACCGCCAACAGCACTACGGTTGAGATAGAGCTGATTCAACTCCTCCTTGCTCGGCAAATACCAGTCGCTATAACCATTTTCCCGCAAATCACTGCACGCTTTTTTCGCTGCATTCCAATTGTATTTATCCTCACCTGGCAAATCGGCTTCGGCGGCTATCAGGCCATGCTCACCGGTAGCATCAAGAAAAGCGACTTTGCCGCCGCCATACCTGTCGCCAATCGTAAGTGTTTTTGAAGCTGCGGATTGTTGGCGAACTGCCAATTGTACAGGTGTTGCTGTGGGTTTCGAACTGGGCGCAACCACAGGTAAAATCGTTAAAAACGAAGCGAGTTCTTGTGTTGTTTTTTGTGGTAACGGGATGATATCTGTAATGGCATCAATGAGTAACTGAAACTCCGGATCAGCGCTGTTTTTTTTCCAGTTAGAGAGATCCGCCGCCTGAATATGGCCAAATCCAAATGGTTGTTCAACCGCATCAAGCAACAGTGGAATCAGAATATTCCGTTTATCTGCCTCACCAGCTTCTGCATGAACCCAGTTAGAGGTTATGGAATCAGGTGACCAAACAACAAGCACGCAAGACGACTCGTCAAGCCTCTCCTTCAGGTAAATCCGCCATGGTTTGCCGGGAGGAGTTTTTTTATCCCAGAATACACTCCAGCCAAGCTTTTCAAGCTCCTGTGCAATTGGTACAACCCTCTCTCTATCTTCACGAGCGTAGCTTAAAAAAATATCGGCCATGAAATTCCCTGTTGACTGTTCTCTTGCAACTCTTCACCCTTATTTCGCAATATAGAGCAATTTGCACTCTTTTTCACGTAAAAGCAGGTGAGTCAGGAGAGAAAACTGACTCCTCCAACAATATAAAAAAATGGCTTTTATACCTTGCGAAACTGGGAAAACCTCCTCCGCTGCCTGTTGATGAGGGTAAACTTGTCAAGACGCGCACTGGGTTTTGCCAACCTTAACCACCAGGGCGAAAGGTGCCTGGCGAGTATGGTACGGCGCAAGGAGTAGGTGTGGTAGTGCCTCATCAGGCCAAGGTAAGAGTTAATGCTGCTCTGAAAAGCTGCTCGCTCTGCATGGTAGGGTTTATGGCGTTGTGCGATGCGGTTATAGGTCAAAAGAGCACGATAAAAGTTGCCTTTGGTACGGTTGGCAACATAGATTCTCCGGGGCTTGATAATAACACCCAGATAGTTGACTCCCTGCGAGTAATGCTCAAGAAAAATTTTATAGGGGTGCAATGTCAAACCAAGTTCCCGCTTCAGATACATGCGTATGATCGGCAAGAGGGAATGCAAAACTCCCCTGCTGTGGTGAACCGCAACACAATCATCAACGTAGCGACCATAGTATCGCAAGCTGAGGGTGTGTTTCATGAAATGATCAAAGCCATTGAGATAGAAGTTGGCAAAAACCTGGCTGGTCAAATTACCAATCGGCAAACCACACCCTGGACGGGAGTAAAAAAGGCTTTTGTCGTCCGGCAGCCCTTTCCAGTTTGCACGCCTCCCCTTGATGATACAGTTGGCCGCCGGATCATAAAAAACAACCTTGCGGCATAGCTCAAGAAGAGTCGGACGGTCGGAATGGTGGTAGTTCGCCCTGATAAACAACTCCAGTTTATGGTAGAGGCGTTTACGGTCAATGCTCATAAAAAAGCCTTTGATGTCGATCTTTAAAATCCAGCAGTCACGGCTGTAGTTTCGAGAACATTGCCGGATAAACCGGTCAAGGCGCTCAATGCCTTTATGTGTTCCTTTTCCCTTGCGGCAGGAGTAGCTGTCAGCGATAAACTCTTTTTCAAACAGCCCGTTCAGTTTATTGATAATGAGATGGTGCACCACACGATCACGAAAATCAGCCGCAAATATCTCCCGTTTGACCGGCTTTTCGACAATAAAGGCAATAGAACTCCCCGGCTGGTACTTGCCATTATTGATCTCTTCACAGAGAAAAACAAGATTTTGCTCATAATCAAGTTCAAATGCCATAGCATTTTGCGTCTTTCGCTTATGACGACGGCAACTTTCGTAAGCTTCAAACAGCTCGGCAAGAGCGATTGGCGCAGGTGGAAAGAGTTCGAGTTGTAATGGCGAAGGTTCCTTCATGTATAACGCCCGGAGAGAATTTCATCCGGGCGATACACTTGCTTGTTCAAAACCCCGGACAGGCCGCACCAGCCACTCGTTGTTCTTGTTGTTGTTGTTGTTCTGGTTCCCATTGTCGAAAAACTGGCTCCATGCGTTGTTTGCATTGTTCTCCGTAGAACTCCAGTAGACGCCGGAAGCAAAACCGCCAACAGCACTATCGCAAAGATGTTGGTATACACCAAAAGCGCTTTCAGTGCATTTTCCTTTACAGCGCCCCAATCTTCAATGTTGGTCACAGATTGGCGCCCAGTCTCTTTACCGCTTTTGAACAAAGCCTTGCTCGCTTCCGCCGACCTTGACCGGTGGAATTCAGGCACCTTTCACCATCCCGGCATTACGCCATCCGGTGATTTGTTTACCAATCCCTTCCATGAGCCCCGCAATTTCGGCTTGTTTTTTCATGGGCAGAATTTTCAGATCAACACATAATCGCACCTCCAGTTTAAGGATTTCAAAATCGTCAAGAAAGAGTTCAAGATACTCTGTCTTGCTTTTGGCCTTGTTGGCCCTGTAGATACTCCTGACCAGCACCAGGCTGTCGCGCTTGAGATCCTGACCCAAAGTGTACTTGTATTCACGCGGAAAATCTCTGGTGTACTCAAAAATTTTCAAAATCAGGGAGTAGACATCACGGTAAACCGGTAGATCGTAATAGAGTGCCATACCAAAAATATTTTTAACAGGGGGCAAAAGCCCCCTGTACCCCCAGAGGTTAATTGTTAAATGGATAAATGGTTAAAAAGCCCGGACAGGCCGCACCAGCCACTCGACGCTCTTGTAGTTGCTGTAGTACTGGCTCCCATCGTCGAAAAACTGGCTCCATGCGCCGACTGCACTGCCATCCGTAGAACTCCAGTAGACGCCGGAAGCAAAACCGCCAACAGCACTACTGTTGATATAAAGCTGGTTCAACTCGCTCTTGCTTGGCAAATACCAGTCATCCTTACCACCACCCCTGTATGCCCTTGCCACTGCTGCAGCGCTGTTGGGAAACGTTGCAGCAGGGTATTTTGCCAATATATTGTCGGTATTGGCTTTGCCTTCACCTATCAGTGTACTGGTGTTTAACAATTCCTGAAATGCATAATCGCTCTTTTTCTCATTTTCATATTGACTGGTACTCCAGCAGTATTCACCTGTTATTGACTTTCCAGTCCATGCATCAGTGTATGTAGTTTTTATATCTGCTTCGGCGGCAATAAGGCCATGCTGTTCCCCGTTAACGTAACCCTTGTCGCCCGGCTGAAAAATATAAGCAATTTTTCCTCCGCCAGAGTATGTGCCAATACGTGCAAGGTCATCATTGTGAGTAGGAGAAAGTTTAAGAAACTTAAGCATCTCACTTTCATAAAATGCACGATTCCAATTCACCGCTGTTTTGATTCGATACGGCTCCATCTCTTTTACCTCCCTGAAATTGGCAGAAAAAAGGTCAGCTTCTTCAAAATCAGCTCCGCCAAGATTTGCTCCCTGAAGATTGGTACCGTTGAGATGTGCTTTTTGCAAATGAGCCCCCTTGAGATGAGTTCCCTGAAGGTTGGCATTTTGAAGGTCTGCGCCCTGAAGATTTGCTCCACCAAGGTTCGCCCCCTGCAGATTGGCGTTATTCATGTCAGCGCCAGCCATATCGAGTCCTTGCAGCCAGGCTCCGTGAAGATCTTCCCGCTGAAGATCGAGTGGACGGCGGAATGATTCGGAAAGAGATGGGAAATTGAGCGTGAACACGGCAAGCGCTCCGAAAGCTGCCCATCTGGGGAGATTCCAGAACCCCCGCTTTGAAAAAAGGTTCATTGCTCTCCATCGAAACAAGCTCCAGAACCACCGTTTTGAAGTGAATTCTGATTGTAGTTTTGAATCGGGACAACGATTGATCTGCAAAAAAAGCAGGGAGAGTGTGACGATGGAAGCGCCAAAGGAAAAGGGAAGAATGAACTCCCTGAGGGCAAAAGCCTTGCGGGCCATGAACCACAAAGTCAGCGGTACAAACCAGTAAAAAACGAGGTTGGTAAAGAGGCGTGGCAGGCGCTCTTTAAAGCTGAAAAGAGCGGGAATGCTCTCGATGGTGGGGTCATCAGGATTCTCCCGCGTCTCGTTGAGATGCTGACGCTCTCTTTCGAGCTGTAACCAATGTCCGTAAACGATGTGAAGATAGACGGTCAGGAGAACAAGGAGAAACGGGGCTACAACAAGAAAACTTTGAAAAGAGATGGAGGTGCCAACCACCGGGGTTTGCATGGTTATATTGGCAACAAGAAGCGACTTGTCGGATTCGCCAAAAACCTTGAGCAAGCAGTAGAGCCCGACACCGAGCAGCGCAAACATGGTCTTGTTGATCGTTTTTGCGTAGCTCTCGTGCAGTTGGCTGACCGACTCCCTGTGCCGTTTCCCCTGGGGTGGCACAGGATACCACCAGCACCGGGGTGCCCGGTTTCTGTCGGTGATTCTATCAACAAATGCAAAAGTTCTTTTGAGCATTGAGCCACCCATGATATTCGGCTTCATCGTGATTGTGCGTACCTCCCTTTCATGACAATATCAACCTGATAATGCGGCTTTCAAAAAGAAAAAGAACCGTGCGGATACTTTTGTTCTTCGCAGCAAAGAGAGGCGCCCAACCCATTCCCCTCTTGCAGGCCAAGAGTGGAATGTCGATATTGCTGTTCAATCAAGAGCAACAAACCTTGTAACAGAAGGAAAAAGAGCAATGAATAAAGCAGCCACGGGTATGCTGGCGCTTCTCTCTCTCTCAGTTGGTGCATTTGTGACAGGTTGCAGCCCGACGGTGAAGATTGAGGCCCCCGACAAACCCATTGTCATCAACATGAACATCAGGATTGATCATGAAATCCGAATCAAGGTCGACCGTGAGCTCGACTCACTGCTTGACACCAAAAAAGGCTTATTTTAACCCGGGAGGAACGGAACAATGAGAACCATTCGAACCATAGTGTCAAAAACGGCACTGCTCACGATGCTAATGATGGGTATGGCCGCAGCGGCCTTTGCGCTTGACTTGCAAACCGCTCGTTCAAGCGGACTGGCCGGAGAGGTTGACAACGGCCTTCTTGCCATTCCTCCCGGAGCGGCCAGTGAGGCCCGTCCACTGATTGAAACCATTAACACTTCCCGTCGTGCCGAGTATGCAAACGTTGCGGCAAAGAACAACCTGACAATTGAGGTGGTTGGCGGGATGATGTTTCAGAAAATCTATACCCGTCTTCCAGCAGGAACGTGGGTGCAGATTGAGGGGAAATGGGCAAAGAAGACGCAGTAGGCAAAAAAAAGAGAGGCTCTTTGCAATGGCTGAGGCGCATCCTGTTTGCCATGCTTTTGCTGCTGGCCCTTTTTCCGGCAGCAGCGTGGTTTTTTTTTCCTTGGTATGCACAGTCACTGATTGATAGGGCCCTTGCAGGGAGACCCTTTCGTGTTGAAGTTTCCGGCGCGGGTTTGCCGGATTTTTCCGGGGTGAAATTTCGCTCGATGCGGCTGCTCTTTACTACACCGCCCGACGGTTGCAGTGAGGCTGCCGCTTACACCTTTTTGCTCACCGACGGGGTACTTTCCTGGCATGTCGAGAACCCAAAGACTCCTGCTTCAGGTGCCCTTTTGCCGCAGGCGTTCAATGCAACCATCACCCTCAAGGCTGATTCACTCACTCTGAAGCCAAAAAGTGGGGCAGTTGTTGTTGGTGACCGCAAACCAGCGATAACTGTCAACGTAACCATTACCCCACTGAACGGCCTTGCATACTCTGTGAAACCGCTCTCTGCAGGGTACTTCATCGACCAGGCAACAGTTACAAGTGGCAAGCTTAGGCTTGAGGGGGTGAGCTTCAAGGTGAGGCTCAGCGCCGCAGAAAAGTGGCAGCAGCCCAGGGATTCCGTGCATATTGCAAAGCTTTTCAGTGACGGGAATGAGATGCCTGTCAGTAACTTTAAGGCGCTCTTTGGCTCTGTGCGTGATCCCCTGAACCCCTGCACTCTGATGCTCACCGACTGCTCTGTGGATCTCTTTGGATGGAAAGCCACAACAGAACAGATTGCCTTTGACCTGAAAGAGAAGAGTTCCCGATTCGCCCTCAGCATGGAGGATATCCCGCTTGCGAAACTGCCGGGTTTTGGGGGCGGCGACCTCAACACACCCTTTGCAGCCGGTCGGGTCAGCGGGGTTATTCCTGTTGACTTCCGGGATTCAATACTGATTGTGCGTAATGCAAGGGTCGTTGCCGGAAAGGGCACAAGCCTTCTTTTTTACACCCGCGAGAGGAGGCCGTACCTCTCCTTCGATATGAGTGGTGGTGAAGTGGTGAAAAATCTTGATGCAAAAATAGTGCTCAACAGCCGGAACGAAAAATTTTCCGGGCTTTCGATGAGCGGCATATCGGCAACGCTTTTTGGCGGAAGAGTCACCTCAGCACCTGTCAGCTTTGAGACTTCAGCAAACGCCATAGGGCTGACCCTGAAGTTCGACAAGGTTAATGCACTTGAGCGGATTCGCCTGCGCGGCGATTTCAGGGGCTCCCTCAGGGGGCAAGTAAACGGGACTCTCCCGCTCATTTTCTCAAAAGGAGAATTCTCCATCCGCAATGCGCATCTGCAATCTTCCGGCGGAGGCCGAATAACCTTCGCTCCTCCCGCAACACAAAAAAGTGCTGAAGAGCCTGCTTTCGGCCGAGAGAGTGCCGATGCTGATTATACCTTCAGCGAGCCAGAGCTGCTCATCAACCGTTCATTAGGCGGTGCGACCACCATCGACTTCAGCCTGAAAAACGTGCTGCGCCGAACCGGTGGGGGTGAGCTGCTCCTCCTCTCGCCCAAGGGCAAGCTCATGCTGCTGCATAATCGCAAGAACCTTGCTATGGCCTCCCTTTCAAATTTCAGTGCAGGAGTATTTGGCGGCAGAATTGCTGTCGGGCATATCGACTATGATATGGCCAAAAAGAGTGGCGAAACCGTGTTGCAGCTCAACAACATCCCAATCCAGAAGCTGCTTGAGCTGCAGGGTACAAGCAAGCTCTATGCAACCGGAAAGGTGATGGGTACCATTCCGATAAAAGTGAATGGCGAGCTGTTTGAAATCATGAAGGGAGGAGTGAATGCCGAGCAGTCGGGACAAATTATCTATGCCACAACCCCTGAAGAGCGGGCCGCAGCAAATCAGGGACTGCGAGTCACCTACGAGGCGCTCTCGAACTTTCTCTACGCAGAGTTGCTCTCCACAATCACCATGGCCCGGGATGGCAAATCAACCATCACAATACAGCTCAAGGGGAACAACCCCGAATTTCAGGGCGGACGGCCTGTGGAACTGAACCTCAAGGTCGAACAAAATCTGCTCGACCTCATGCGCAGCCTCTCACTCGCCTCGAATATTGAACAATCCATCTCCAAAAAGGCGCTTCAACGGCAAAAAAAATAGCGGTTCAAGATTGACGAAGCATATTCTGTACCATTTTAGAAAGCGATTTGAGAGAGAAGGGTTTCTGGATAAAATTAACCCCTTCTTCAAGCAGATTGTTGTGAGCTACAATATCGCTTGAATATCCTGACATAAAGAGCACTTTAAGTGAAGGATTGAGCTGTTGAAGCTTTTTGAAGAGGTCACACCCGTTCATTTTTGGCATGACAACATCGGTCAGCAGAAGTTTGATTGGTTCTTCGGACTCTCCGGCAAGCTGAATTGCCTGATATGGCGACGCCGCCATGAGTACACCGTATCCTTTGCTTTCAAGCTCATCCTTGCAGAGAGTCAGAATTTCCGGCTCATCTTCGACAATCAGTATCGACTCTTTACCGAAATTGCCTTCGAGTAAAGGTTGTTCGCTCTCAACAGTCTCAGACTGTACCTCATCCTTGTATCGCGGCAGATGGATCTTGAAACTGGTACCTACTCCCCTTTCGCTTTTGCACTCAATACAACCTTTGTTCTGTTTGACAATACCGTAGACTGTCGAAAGCCCCATACCGGTACCTTTCCCCTTTTTTTTGGTAGTGAAGAAGGGTTCGAAAATATGAGGGAAATGCTGTTTTTCAATGCCACTGCCATTATCGGTTATTGAAAGCGTCACATAATCGCCTGGAAGCTTGCAGGGATTGTGGGGAGTCTGAAGGATTTTGTGATTACAGTGTTCGCCAATTTCAATGGTGATGCTGCCGACATCGGTGATGGCATCGCGGGCATTGATGCAAAGGTTGATGAGAATCTGATCAAGTTGTGAGGGATCGGCTTTTAGTAAAGCAGGGCCATTATAGGGCTTCCAGATAATGGTAATATTTTCACCAATCAATTGCTGCAGAACGGTGAGCATTTTTTCGACCACAGCATTCAGTTCAACAACTATTGGCATCACCGTATCCTTTCTGGCAAAGGCAAGGAGTTGACGGGTAAGCTCTGCTGATCGGTTGGCCGCCACAAGAATATTCCGGAGATTGTATTGCAATGACTCTCCAGGAGCTGGTTTTTGATCGAGCGCCATTTCGATATTACCGAGAATTACTCCAAGCATATTGTTGAAGTCGTGGGCAATTCCTCCGGCCAGTTGACCAACAAGATCCATTTTTTGCGAATGAGCCAGAGTTTCCTGCATTTCATTCGTGCGCTGTTCTACACGTTTACGGGAAACAATATCCCATATAATATCAGCAAGGCTGGTGAGCAATTTGAGATCATGATCATCATAAGCCTCGAGTTTGTTTCCTACTCCAAAAATTGCCATAACCTTGCCCCCCTGGAGCAGAGGAACAACAAGAGTGCGCCTGATTTCTGGATGGTCCTCCAGTCGCACGGTTCCCGGATTCTCTCCTGTGCTGTACTCATTGGTAATCAGCGCCTGCTGCGGTATGATGCCACTCCAGAAACCAATCTCTGCCAGTAAGGGATGCGGCATATCATCTTCCCTGTTGCGCATTTTTTTTCGGATATTCGATGAGGCGATCCGCAAGGAGGGAAAAGCAGGGTCGTTGTCAACAAAGTGGCAGAAACCAAGCGTACTTTCCGTAAGTTGTTCGGCTTCATCAAGTGTAGCCCTTATGAGTTCCTCCACAGAATCGGATTCTGCCATCTGCAGAATCCGCAGGCGAAATGCTGAAAGGGATTCATCACGTTTGCGTCTGGTAACATCAATAAGCAAACCAATCGTGCCGCCCTGATATTTTTGTAAATGCACCTCTCCCCAAAAAATCGACCCGTTTTTTCTTTTCATGCGGTGCTCAAAAACCCTTTTCTGCGAAGTGCTCAAAATCGCTTCGGAAAAGCCTTCGAGAGCCATTGGAATCTCGTTTTCAGCAAGAAACTCTGTAAAGCGATGGCCAATCATCTCATGCGGCATAAAGTCGCAGATATGTTTGGAAGATGGCGAGACATAGGTAAAAACTCCTTCCGAATCACATATAAAAACTTCTCCATCCAGTTGCTCAATGATAGAACTGATTTTTTTTTCGCTGATTTCCAGAGCATATTCAGCCCGCTTACGATCGTCGATGTCTGTACCCGTTGCTATAAAAAAAGAGTTGCCTCCGAAAACAAGCCTTTTGGCCTTCAAAAGAAACCATCGAAATTTCGGTCCACCACAAGAGAGTACTCTTACTTCAGCAAACTCTTCAAGACCTTCATTCAAAACATTTTGAATTTTTTCACGGATCAACGGACGGTCATTTGGATAAATGATTGCTATTGAATCACTACCAGCTATTTCATCGTCGGACTTACCGATAACCTCGTCACGCATACACGCATTCCACGCAACAAATCGCCCACTACCATCAATAATACAAACAGCTCCAGGCAATGCATTAATAAGTGCCTGAATAAAATCCTCCCGATTTATTACCTTCTCGTTTTTTTCTTCCTGCATGGCAGTTGCAATAATGTTTTGGAGTATCCGGACGGCGTGCTGGCCCCTCTTTGCCGTTGTGATATTCAGTAATAAACGACTGCATCACAGCAACAGGAAAGTACTATTTAATTTCAAAATTGACGTCATTCATTTGTTAAGAAATACTGTAAACAAAATATTTGGCGAGCTTTTAAAGTGTTTTTATGCTATACAAGAATGAGTAATGTAAAAAACACTCACTCACCAGCCGGGGGTTCGCTAGCCGGGGCAAGGCAAAAAGACAAAAATGACTATCTTGGGCAACAGTTACATTTCCCAAACAATCAATACCTCTATGAGCAGCAAAAAAGAATTACTCTGGCAGAGCCGATTTTCATTACCCTTTGACCGCGACGCGCTTTTATTCTCCTCGTCGGTTCATGTCGACAAGAAGCTCTATCATGAAGATATTCAAGGCTCTATTGCCCATGTTACCATGCTTTCCGAAGAGGATATTGTCAGTGTTGAGGATGCTGCCCAGATTATTGCGGGACTCCGCGAGATTGAGGAGGAGCTTGCAATCGGGACGCTTGTTCCCCACTGGGAGGATGAAGATATTCATACGGTCATTGAAAACCGGCTTAAGGAGAAAGTTGGTGCGGTCGCCGGAAAACTCCACTCTGGCCGGAGCCGCAACGATCAGGTGGCAACCGATACCCGTCTCTACATGCGTCGCCAGATTAGCGAACTTCAGGAGGCTCTTGGAGGACTGTTAGGGGTTCTTGTTGAAAAAGCAGAATGCTACCACAAAACCATCATCTTCGGTTATACTCACCTGCAACGAGCCCAGCCGATTTCTGCCGGCCACTACTATCTGGCTTACTTTAATATGTTCAAGCGCGATCGCCAGCGTTTGCAGGATCTCATGAAAAGAGCGAATATCTCACCACTCGGTGCCGCAGCTTTCGCGGGCAGCACTTTACCGCTCAATGCACAAAGAACTTCTGTGCTGCTTGGTTTTGACGATCTTTTCTCTAACAGTATTGATGCTGTCAGTGATCGCGATATTGTCATTGAGTTCATCTCTGACTGTTCCATGATCATGATGCATTTATCACGGTTTGCCGAAGACTTGATTCTCTGGAGCTCATACGAGTTCGGTTATCTTGAAATCAGCGACGCTTTTGCAACAGGGTCGTCAATCATGCCGCAGAAAAAAAATGCAGATATCGCTGAACTGGTGAGAGGTAAAACAGGGCGGGTCTATGGAAACCTGATGGCCATGCTCACCATCATGAAAGGGCTACCGCTCTCCTACAATCGCGACATGCAGGAAGATAAACAGCCACTCTTCGACAGCGCAGAAACGACAATCGGAAGCGTCACCATTTTTGCCAAACTGCTTGAACATACCAAGCTGAAGGAGGAGCGGCTGGCCAAACTGACGGCAGAAGATCTCAGCCTTGCGACAGAAATCGCAGAATATCTTGTGCGCCGTCAAATTCCCTTCCGCGATGCCCACCGCATTACTGGTAAAATTGTTACCTGGAGCATCGCTTCGGATGTTACCCTGCCGAACATCCCGGTAGAAAAGTTCCGGGAGTTCTGTGAAGTTATTGATCCTGATATTTACAACTGCCTCAAGGCCGACGTCAGTGTAAACTCAAAAAAGACATACGGCAGTTGCTCTTTTGACTCGGTTGCACTCCAGATCGAAATGGCAAAAAAAGAACTTTAATGCGATAACGGCAGGACTTTGGCATGCGGTTGCACGACTGTTTCAAGCCCTGCCAGATCGGCAACCACTGCCACTGACAGGTTGAGTACGGCGTCTTTGCTCGGCTCTTTGCTGGCATCAGGTACTTTGATCCACTCTTTTTCAATTCTTGTTATCGCCTCTGTTTCCGATTTGACTGCCGCATCCTGAAGTGATACCGACTTCTTTTTGCGGATCTGGTCGAGAGTATCCAGATCACGCAGATAGCTCTGGTAAAGAGGATTTTTTGATGAACGTTCCTGAAATTTTTGCCGGAGCACACTGATCTTTTCCGGATTGATCTCTGCTGTAGGGGTATAAAATGAGGGGGTGATCGTGCTCCATGGCAAACTGCTTGTATAGGTATCTTCCCCAATCCTTGCGGTGTCGATCATGGAGGGCATGGCAATATCCGCCTCTACCCCCTTGTGCTGGGTACTGCCTCCGGATATCCGGTAAAACTTTGCTATTGTCAGTTTGATCTCGCCAAGCTCCGGCTGCTTTCCTGTAGCAGAGTCAGTCGTTGAGAGTTTGAGAAGGCTTTGAACCGTTCCCTTCCCAAACGTTCGCTCCCCCACAATAACACCACGACCATAATCCTGAATGGCCGCAGCAAAAATTTCGGAAGCCGAGGCGCTGTAACGGTTGACCAGCACGGCAAGAGGGCCACTGTATTGTACCCTGCTGTCTTCGTCCTTGAGTACCATTTTTCCGCCCGTTGAGTTGCTGATCTGGACAACTGGCCCGCCTGGAATAAAGAGCCCGGTAACACTTACAGATTCTTCAAGCGAACCACCTCCATTATCGCGCAGATCAATAACGATCCCATCAACATGCTCAGCATTCAGTTCCGCCAGAATACGGGCGACATCGCGACTTGTACTATTGTAGTTGCCTGTATTCTGCTGCTCGCCTTCAAAATCAAGGTAAAATGACGGTATGGTAATAACACCAATTTTTTTGGAGTCCTGCAGGATAATGCTTTTCTTTGCCGCCTGCTCCTGCAAGTCAACCTTGTCGCGAACGAGTACGATTATTTTTGCCGCTCCGCGTCCACCCTGGCTTGACGGAAGGATTCTCAGGCGGACAATAGTGCCTTTCTTTCCCCGGATCAACTTTACGACATCATTAATTCTCCAACCGGAAACATCAACAATATCAGCGGCTTTTCCCTGACCGACACCAACAATTTTATCTCCTTTTTTCAGGAGAGTGCTTTTGAATGCGGGCCCTCCCGGAATAAGCTCATTGACAACAGTATATTCCCCTTCGGTCTGAAGTTTTGCACCAATCCCCTCAAGTGAACGACTCATGTCGATCTGAAAGTTTTGAAACTCATCCGCAGAGAAATAGTTTGTGTGGGGATCAAACGATGTTGTTAATGCGTAAGTGTATGCATGAAAAGCATCTTCCGGCTTCTGACGATTCAAAAGATTGAGTCGCCTTGTAAAGCTTTTTGCGAGCGCTCCCCGAATGGTTTTGTCACTTTCTCCGGAATATTTCAAGTTGAGCCACTGATATTTCAGCTCTTTTCTCCACAGGGCGCCAAGCTGACGCAGGTCGGCTGGCCATGGATCGCTTTTACGGTCAAGGTCAAGGGTTTCCGGTGATGAAAAGTCAAGATGCACCGTATCAGCCTCGGTTTTCATAGAGCGCATCTTCTCCCTTGCCCGCTTGAGAAAAAGATTATAAATATCGAATCCGGCAGTTGCTTTACCGGCAAGGAATTCATCATCCATGGTATTGCCATACCTCGTTCTGAGGCGCTCGATATCGCTTGCCAGGAAATAGCTTTTGCTGCCATCAAGATTATCGATATAACGGTTAAATATCTGCTGCGACAGAGAGTCGTTGACCGAGACCTTTCTGTAGTGGTTCTGCAGCAGATAGCGACTGAGAGAGTTACAAGCCTCCTTCTCCGCGATGGTCGGCTTGAGGGTCGTCACAGCGTTAACCACTGCCGATTCCCTGCTGTTTCTGGCAGAAAGCGGAGCAACACTTCCTGATGCAACCATAAAAAGAACGAGACTTTTTTTGAGCATTGCCGTATATGATTGTCTTTATGTTTATGAGTAAACCCAGACCGATGCCGGAGGAATGTTTTTGATGACAAAACGCTTTCTTACCTGACTCTTGAAATCTACATCACCAAGAGGATTGTTGATTCCGTAAGTGTACATGACACACCACTTGAGAAGCCCGTTGCCATAGAGCGTGTTTATGATGGGGACAAATGATGCTTTGAACGGGTTATTGATAAGCGGAATTGAAAGTACCAGCCCAAAGCGCTCGTCCACTTTTTTTAATTGCTCGAGTGCACATGAATTAATCGTCTTCAAATGGGGATAATTTTGCCGAAGCACCGCACAAAACTCCTTATCAATTTCAACAAGCAATGGATTCAAACTTGAGATATGCTTTGTGATTGCTCCGGTTCCCGCACCAATCTCAATAACCGAAGTCTGATCCAACTCTTTAATGGATTTAAACATAGCTTTTGCCAAAAACTCCGAAGAGGGTATGACAGAACCGACACTCTGGGGGTTTTTTAAATATTTTTTCAAAAACAGTATCTTTTTACGCATGTAGTTGTTTTATGTTTTGTTTTTGGCCGAAACACCCTCGTCATCTTTTGATGCCACAGTATCAACGGCCTTGTTAAATTCACTTTCAAGATCAGCCTGTGCTTTTTTAAACTCTCTCATCCCTTTACCGAGTCCCCGGGCTAACTCTGGCAGTTTTGAAGGACCAAAAAATAACAGGACTACAAACAGAATAAGCAAAAGTTCCTGACCTCCCAGTCCAAACATAGTAATATCTCCTGAAAATTTACGTTATCAATAAAACCCGTTTTCAACTCTTATACATCGTTCTATGATTGTATAACGCTCTCCGCCTGATTTTCTTTCAAAAAAATTTTAATTCAATGACTGCGACATCCTGGTAATTGTGTGCCTTTGGGTTCCCTTCAGTTCTGCAAGGTCAGAAACAACTGCGGCCGACTGGTTGAGCACTGCGTCCCTGTTCTTGCCTTTGGTCGAATCCTGATCCACACTCCATTGAGCCTCAATCTGCTTTATCCTCTCTATTTCCGATTTAAAAACAGAATCCTGCAGTGATACCGCCTTTTTTTTACGAATCTGATTCAGGGTATTCAAGTCACGAAGGTAACTCTGGTAATAACGGTTCTTCAAAGCCCGTTCCTGCTGCTTTTGACGGAGCAGGGCAATTTCTTCCAGATTCACCTCTCCCGTCGGACGATAAAAGGAGCGGGAGAGTGTGCTCCATGGCAGACTGCTGCTGTAGGTATCCTCTCCAACAACAGATGTATCAATCATGGAAGGCATGACAATGTCAGGCACAACACCTTTGTGTTGGGTACTGCCTCCTGAAATCCGGTAAAATTTTGCAATGGTAAGTTTGATTTCACCGAGTTCAGGAGCTTTTCCAAAAAAAGCAAATGGCCTGAGGTCTGAGATTTTTTTGAGGCTTTGAACGGTACCCTTTCCAAACGTTCTCTCGCCAATGATAACACCACGACCGTAATCCTGAATTGCTGCAGCAAATATTTCAGATGCAGAAGCACTGTAACGATTGACAAGCACGGCAAGCGGTCCGGTATAGAGTACCCTGCGGTCTTCGTCTCTAAGCACCATTTTCCCGCCTGTCGAGCTGCTGATTTGTACCACTGGTCCGGTAGAAATAAAAAGTCCTGTAACATTCACCGATTCTTCGAGCGAGCCGCCGCCGTTGTCACGAAGATCAATGACAATGCCATCAACATGTTCTGTATTGAGTTCATTCAGAATGCGGGCTACATCGCGGCTGGTGCTGTTATAATTACCGATGTTCTGCTGTTGACCTTCGAAATCAAGATAAAACGAAGGGATGGTGATAACGCCAATGCGCTCTCCGTTCCGCGATATAATACTTTTCTTTGCTGCCTGCTCCTGCAAGTCGACTTTCTCTCGCGAAAGCACGACTATTTTAGCAGGTCCTCGTGCACCCTGACTTGCCGGAAGAATTTTAAGACGAACAATGGTGTTTTTCTTTCCACGGATCAATTTTACCACATCGTTAATCCTCCAGCCAAAAACATCAACAATATCACCAACCTTTCCCTGACCAACGCCGATAATTTTATCCCCTTTTTTCAGGAGATTACTCTTAAAGGCCGGTCCTCCTGCAATGACCTCACTGACAACCGTATACTCGTTTTCTGTGAGCAGTTTCGCCCCGATTCCCTCAAGAGAACGACTCATGTCGATCTGAAAGTTTTCATATTCATCCGGAGAAAAATAGCTTGTATGAGGGTCAAACGATGTTGTCAAGGCGTAGGTGTATGCCTGAAATGCATCTTCAGGTTTCTGGCGATTCAGAAGATTAAGGCGGTTTGTAAAGCTTTTTGAAAGGCTTGCCCGGATATTTTTGCTGTTTTCTCCTGAATATTTAAGGTTGAGCCACTGGTATTTCAGCTCTTTTTTCCATAATTCAGCAAGTTGACGCCGGTCAGCAGGCCAGGGATCGTTTTTGCGATCAAGGTCGAGGGTCTCTGGTAGTGAAAAATTAAAACGCACAGTATCGGCTGTCGCCTTCATATACCGCATTTTCTCCTTGGCCCGTTTAAGAAAGAAGTTGTAGACTCCAAAGCCCACAGTTGCCTTGCCTGCAAGAAATTCATCATCAATACGGTTTCCATAAACATGCCTGAGACTTTCAACCTCGCTTGCCACAAAATAGCTTTTGCTGCCATCAAGATTATCGATATAACGATTGAGTATCTGCTGAGAAAGGGAGTCATTGATCGACATCTTCCTGTAACTGTTCTGCCGCAGATATTGACTGATATATTTACTTGCCTCCTCCTGAACTGCAGTTGGCCTGAGGGTCACAACGGTTACCACGGCTGGAGTTATATTTCCGGCATATATTGTGGATAACTGTGCGGTACTTCCCAGTGCAGCAATCATGAGAAGTAGATTTTTTCTAACCATTTTTTTTTGCGTAGTAATTCAAAGGTTTAACGACAGTACTCAAGCTGTTCTTGAATGGGAAAGCAAATATACATATATTGCGGAAAGGATGATAAGGCCTTGGCTGGCAGATATCCTGACGCGAAATTACCGCACATAATAATAAATAAAAGAGAAGCTTTCAATGGAAAAGAAAAAAATCAGTTATAAAGAGCTCGGGCTGTGCAACAGTCGGGAACTCTTCGAAAAAGCCGTTACAGGCGGTTACGCGATACCGGCCTACAACTTCAACAATCTTGAGCAGATGCAGGCCATCATCCTCGCTTGTGTTGAAACCAGTTCTCCGGTCATTTTGCAGGTTTCAAAGGGAGCCAGAAGCTATGCCAACGAAACCCTGCTCCGCTATCTTGCCCAGGGTGCTGTTGCATACGCCACTGAGCTTGGCAATCCAATTCCCATCGTACTCCATCTCGATCATGGAGACAGTTTTGAACTTTGCAAAGACTGTATCGATTCCGGTTTTTCTTCGGTGATGATTGACGGCTCGCACCTCTCTTATGAGGAGAACATCGAACTGACCAAAAAAGTTGTTGCCTACGCTCATCAGTACGATGTTACCGTTGAGGGTGAGCTTGGTGTTTTGGCAGGTATCGAAGATGATGTTTCGGCGGCGCACCATACCTACACCCAGCCGGAAGAGGTTGAGGATTTTGTTGCCAAAACCGGTGTTGACAGTCTTGCCATCTCCATCGGCACCTCACACGGCGCCTTCAAGTTCAAGCCAGGCGAAGATCCGAAAATCCGCCTCGACATCCTTACTGAAATTGAACATCGTATTCCTGGATTTCCCATTGTGCTGCATGGTTCCTCTTCCGTTCCGCAGGATCTCATTAAAACCATCAATGAGCATGGCGGAAAACTGAAGGATGCAATTGGTATCAGTGAAGATCAGCTCCGTCTTGCAGCCAAGTCAGCGGTCTGCAAAATCAATATTGATTCCGACGGACGTCTTGCCATGACTGCTGCTATCCGCAAGGTATTTGATGAAAAACCCGAAGAGTTTGATCCAAGAAAATATCTTGGACCTGCTCGTGATGCCCTCAAAAAGCTCTATGTTCACAAAATCATCAACGTTCTTGGTTCTAACGGAAAAGCATGATTTTTTTTGATGTAATAAAAAAGGCGCCAACCGGCGCCTTTTTTATTGACTTTGGGGCAACTCATGCACTCTGAAGGAGGCGTAAAGCAGCATAAGCAAGTAATCCACTGCCAATTTCAAGGGCTCGTTCTTCAGGATTGAAGGTTGGAGAGTGCAGGGTATTGCCTTTGTCTTGCTGCAGGGAACCTGTCCCGATTTGCCAGAAAGTCCCCGGGCACTCCTGCAGGTAGTAGGCAAAATCTTCAGCAGTCATGAGGGGTTCACTTTCATGCACATTCTCTGCACCCAGATATTCCCGGCAAACACCCTCTGCTTTTTCAGTAACAGCAAGATCGTTGAAAAGTACCGGATACCCCTTCCTGATTTCCACTTCAGCCTCAACACCAAGCCCTGCGGCAACATGTGTTACCGTCTGACGCAACCTCTCCTGCACCAGAGAGCGTACCTCTTCGTTCATGGTTCTCATTGTCCCCGACATGGTCACCTGCCTCGGAATAACATTGGGCGCACTGCCACCATGAATGGAGGCTATTGAAACAACGGCCGGTTCATGAGGGGGCACAACCCTGCTGACCAGATGCTGAAGCGCTGTAATAATATGGGCGGCAGCAAGAACAGGATCAGCGGCCCGATGCGGCGCAGAGGCATGACCACCCTGCCCTGTCACGGTGAAATAGAGTTCATCGGTGGCAGCCATAAAACTCCCCTTGCAAAGAGCAACTTTTCCGGTTTCAACATTGGGAAAGCAGTGCTGACCGATAATCACTGAAGGATTAAACTGCGTGAAAAGACCGGCGTCAAGAAATGGTTTTGCTCCTCCTGGAGCTTTTTCCTCTGCTGGCTGAAAAACAAGCAGCACATTGCCCTGAAGTTCATCCTTCATTTCTGAAAGAATTTTGGCCGCACCAAGAAGCATTGCTGTATGCATGTCATGTCCGCAGGCATGCATTTTTCCGGATTCAAGAGAACAGAAGCCGTGGAGATTCTCTTCGTTAAGCGGCAAGGCATCAATATCTGCCCTTAATGCCACAACCTTGCCGTTGCTCGATTTATGGCGACCACAAACCAGAGCAACAACCCCGGTCTCCAACAGAGGCTTTTCTGGAGTGATACCAAGAGTTGTCAGATAGTCTGTTATCAATGCGGTCGTTCTTCTCTCCTCATAAGAGAGCTCTGGATGGAGATGGATATCGCGTCGTAAAGCAACAACTTCCGAAAAAATGTCTGCTGCACGCTCCTGAATCCGTTCAGCAAGCCCAATGAAGTGTTCTGTTTTCATGCGTACTTTTTTTATAATGACTTATCATCACAAGAATCAATGATAATCTTACCCTTTGCAGCCTGTTCTTGCTATACTGGCTACATATCCATAAAACGGATAAACTCAAGGGCTTTTTCTCTCATATCATCATCTTTTTCCTGGAAAAAGGGTGAGGTATAGCGGATTGAGTACCCATATTGTTCAAGGTTTTTTACCAGGCGAAAGAGGTCGTATGTCTGAAGCCTGAAGGTAACCGTAACACCTTCACCATCCGGAGTTACAGGGTAGATACCGAAACTCAGTACGGTAGCATCATTTTTTTCCAGTGCGGCAATAACCTCTGAGAGTTTCAGATCAAATGATGGAACATCAAGTTCAAGGGTCACAGCTTCTTCACCCAAATGAAAAATAGCAGCTAAACGCTTAAAAAGGAGTACTTTTTCAACAACGCCTGCATACTTCCCGTCTCTTTCCGATACCGCAATGAGGGGTAATGAAAACGTTTGTATCCGTGAAAAAATATCGAAGAGATGCTCATGACGTCCAATACTTTCAACTCTTTCAAGGTTTAAATCCTTCAGGCGTACATTCTTTGTTTTTTGCAACTGCTCCAGCAACAAAAGATCCACAATAGTGACCATTGCCGTGAGCACCCCCTCATGCACGACCGGCGCACACTCAAATCCCCCCTTTTGCATGAAGGCAAGAGCTTCCACAGCGACAGTGTCATCTGCAAAAACCGGACAGGTTGTATCAAACATGCCCTCTACGCATTCATTCAGCAGCATGGTTCAATTTTATTCACCCTCAACTGGTGCCGTCCCCCTTCAAATGGGGTGGAAAACCAATTGTGAAGACTTTGTTCAATTGTGGCTTTATCGGTAAATCGTGCGGAAAAACAGATAATATTGGCATTATTATGCTGCCTGGCAAGCGTCGCAAATTCCGGATTGCAGGCAACTGCCGCACGAATCCCTTTAATTTTATTTGCAGAAATCGATACGCCTATCCCTGTACCGCACAGCAGTACCCCGGAATCACAGAGCCCGTCTGCAACCGCCTGGGCAACTTTGCGGGCATAATCGGGATAATCAACTGATCCTTCATCATAAGGTCCCATATCAGTGCATACATAGCCGTTTCGATCAAGCCACGCCACCACTGTTTTTTTGAATTCAAATCCGGCATGATCGCTTCCAACTGCAATGTTCATAATTCGTCCACGTTAAATTTACATAAGTTTTTTTTCAGACCGGCCCGATATAAAAAAAGAGCCTGACTGTTTACTTTAGGGTCATCATTGGTAATCCTTGAATATATACCGTCAGCATGCATCTGCCAAGCCTTGACGTTATCACTTAGAATAAGCTCAAGATCCGATTTGACCAACTGAATAAATGCTTTGTCGAACACCGGAAAAAGTGTTTCAACCCGATCATCAAGGTTTCGCGGCATAATATCGGCACTTCCAAGATATAACTGCTCTTTTCCTCCATTATGGAAGTAGTAGGCCCTGCTGTGCTCAAGAAAACGACCGATAACGCTGATGACCCTGATATTTTCACTAATGCCGGGTATGCCTGGTTTCAGACAGCAGACTCCCCGAATGACAAGGTCGATCTTCACTCCCTGGCATGATGCACTGTAAAGCGCCCGAATGGTTTTTGCATCCACAAGAGCATTCATTTTCATGATGATTCGTCCCTTGTTCTCCTTCTGGCTCCACTCGACCTCCCGTTCAATCATCTCGATAATTCTTTTTCTGGTATTGATCGGTGATACGAGCAGTTTTCTGTATTCAGTATGCTTTGAATATCCTGTCAAGGCATTGAAAAGCTCGGCCGCATCGTTGGCAAGTTGCTCGTTGATGGTAAAGAGGCTGTAATCAGTATAAATTTTGCCTGTTGCGAGGTTGTAGTTACCTGTACCAAGATGCAGGTACCTTTTCAGCTTCTTTTGTTCGCGACGTACAACAAGCGTAAGTTTTGCGTGGGTTTTCAAGCCCGGAAGACCGTAGGCCACATGCGCCCCGACATCTTCAAGTGCCCTTGCCCAGACAATATTGTTCTCTTCATCAAATCTTGCCTTGAGTTCAACAAGCACAGCAACCTGTTTGCCCTCCTCAGCAGCTTTCATCAGTGCATGAACAATCGGTGAATTACTTCCGACTCTGTACAAGGTTTGCTTTATCGAGAGCACATCCGCATCAAGAGCGGCCTGATTGATAAAATCAACAACAGGCTGAAACGAGTCGTAAGGATGGTAAAGTAAACGGTCTTTAGCTTTTATGGCGGCGAAAATATCAGTGCCGAACTGTTCTGCGATCCGGTTGCGGGGCACAAAAGGATCATCCTTCAGTTCTGGGCGATCTATTTTCAGAAGCTCCAATAGAGAGCTGAAACCAAGCAGGCCATCTATTTCATAGACATTTCGTTCGGTGACTTCAAGATTTTTCATAAGAAGTTTTCTGACCGAAATGGGCATTGCCGGAGTAATGTCAAGCCGGACAACTTTTCCGTAACGACGTGAGCGGATACCCTGCTCAATGGTTTTAAGCAGATCACCCGCCTCATCCTCCTCAATTTCAATATCAGCATCACGAATCAATCTGAAGAGATGCGACTGTATAATCCTCATTTTAGGAAAGAGATGGGCCAGATTACTTTCAATGAGATCTTCTATCCAGATAAGCCGAATGATCCCGTCATCATCACGAAAACCCTTGATATCATTGAGCCGCAGAATTCTGGGAAGAATACCCGGCACCTTCACTCGGGCAAACTTCAGCG
This sequence comes from uncultured Chlorobiaceae bacterium, assembly GCA_903871235.1. Classification (GTDB taxonomy): domain Bacteria; phylum Bacteroidota; class Chlorobiia; order Chlorobiales; family Chlorobiaceae; genus Chlorobium. Next base: position 43,367 of record CAIQGA010000142.1, on the reverse strand, counting down.
CCTTGCTCTCTTCATCCTCCAGTTCAATGGCAAGGTTCAATGACAGGTTCGACATAAAAGGAAAAGGATGACCTGTATCAAAAGCCAGCGGGGTCAGTACCGGATAAATCTCTTTTCGGAAATAGTGGCTCAACGCCCGTTGCTGCAAGGCGGAAAGCTCTGCAACCCTAAGAAACTCTATTCCTTCGCGCTGCAATTCCGGTACCAGATCATGATAAAAGCATTCATTTCTTTCTCTGAATTGCCGCAAAACCATTGCGCGAATTTTTTCGAGCTGTTCAAAAGGGGTTTGGCCATCAATGGTTCGATCCTGAATACCCGCCTCATACTGATCCTCCATACCGGCAACACGGATCATGAAATATTCATCGAGGTTTGAACTGAAAATGGAGATAAATTTCACCCGTTCAAGAAGAGGATGGACTGCCGGGTCAAGCGCTTCATCAAGTACCCGTTGATTGAAGTCGATCCAGCTCAGTTCCCTGTTGACATAGAGTGATGTATCAAAAAAATCAGGAATTATTTTTCCCTTATCGTCTTCATCATTGTCTGTTTGCATAAAAAACATCAAAAATTAGAGTTAAACCTAATTATTCCCTCTTCATAAACGATACCATCAAGCGCTTCATCGCGGGAATCTGCCGGAACTGCGTCAACCTTCTGCTGAAAGAAGGCAAGACCGATACGACAGGGAGGGAGTGCGTGCTGTGAAAGCCGTTGCAAAAAACGGTCATACAATCCTTTTCCATAACCAATACGAAATCCTCTTTCGTCAAAAGCGAGGAGAGGCATCAGCACAACATCAAGAGTTGACTCATCGGCAATTGAGAAATTCACTGGCTCGGGCTGACCGAATTGCGCAGGCTTGACCGGATCCCCTTTCCGGAAAACTGCCGACAGCAGCTCCCCATTTCGAACAACAGGAACGGAAAGCTGTTTGTTCATTGCAGTGAGCCGATCAACAATTACCGAAGTACAGACCTCACCTGACGCCGGGATGGAGAGGTAAAGATGAAGGTGACGGGCATTGACAACTTCTGTCAACGTGATCACATATCCTGCAATGGCCTCGCTCATCTCAATTCTGGATTTTTCAGGTATCAACCGCCTTCTCTCTATCATCTTTATCCTCAGCGCAGCTTTTTCAGCAGCAAGAGTAGCATCTCTTTCCATGACGTTTATCTCCGTATCATAGCGGTACCATTCAACTGCCCCCTCAATTTCAACGTTAACAATAATAAACAGATCAACCACTGCATTATCAAAACTAAAATAATAAAACAGCGCACTTTCTCCTGTAATCGGCACACAATGTCGATGCAGAGATCTGCTGTCATCACAAAAAGACTTTATAGCCGGGAGTGCGGCGCTCCCGGAGCACGATTACACAAACACATGCTTATTCATTATTTGTCGTATCTTGGGCTGATTGTGCGGCAGTGAACTTATTTTTACGGGAACACTCAAATTATACCAGAACCATGAGCTTTATTTTTCAGCAGGCCCGTATCATCAATCCCCTTGAGCATCTTGATCTCACCGGAACGATAAAAGTGGGCGATGACGGAATCATTGAGGCTGTCGTGTACGGTACCGAAACTCTTGCGCCATCACCGGAAGACCGGGTTCTTGATCTCAGGGGGCAGATACTCGCCCCGGGACTTTTTGATATGCACTGCCATTTCAGGGAACCGGGTCAGGAGTACAAAGAGACTCTGGAAAGTGGATCAAAAGCGGCAGCGGTTGGCGGATTTACCGGCGTAGCCCTCATGCCGAATACAAAACCAGTTATTGACAGTCCACTTGGCGTCGCCTATATCCGCCATCACGCAACAACGCTCCCTATAGATCTCGAAGTAATCGGGGCGATGACCGTTGAAAGTAAAGGGGAGCACCTGGCGCCGTTCGGAAAGTTCCGTTCCTACGGAGTAACAGCCGTTTCCGATGACGGCTCCGCCATTCAGAACAGCCAGATCATGCGCCTTGCCTTTGAATACGCATCAAATTTTGATCTGCTCGTCATTCAGCACTGTGAAGAGCGCTCGCTGACCATCGGTGGAGTGATGAATGAAGGACTCTTCTCAACACAACTCGGTCTGAAGGGAATTCCTGATGTCTCCGAAGCCATGACACTCAGCCGCGATCTGCTTTTGATGCGCTATCTCGAAGAGCACAAACTGCATGACCCACTCAAAAGGCCACGCTACCATGTCGCTCATATCAGCACCAAAGCGGCACTTGATCTTGTCCGGCACGCAAAACGGGATGGCATGCTGGTTACCTGCGAAGTAACGCCGCACCATTTCACGCTCTGTGATGCAGATCTTTTTCATGCCGAAATGAAAGGCAATTATATCATGAAACCGCCGCTCTCCTCAAAAGAAAACCGTGAAGCGTTACTTGAGGGTCTTGCCGACGGAACTATTGATGCCATAGCCACCGATCATGCTCCTCATGCCTCCCATGAAAAAGAGTGTCCTTCCGATCAGGCGGCCTTCGGTATTACAGGCCTTGAAACCTCTCTTGCCCTGACCATCACGGAGCTTGTTGACAAAAATGTTATCACCATGTCGCGTGCAATCGAACTGCTGTCAGTCAATCCAAGAAGAATAATGCAATTGAAGCCCATCTTTTTTGCTCCGGGGGAGACTGCAAATTTCACCATCATTGACCCTGATATTCTCTGGCGTCTTACTTCCAGCTCAATAAAGTCAAAATCGACAAACACCCCTTTTCTCAACCGCCCGTTGAAAGGAAGGTCGCGTGGGATTTTCCATAAGGGGCAACTTCTTGAATCGGATGGCGTTTGAGAACAATTCATAGAGGCGGGAACTTGATTATCTATAAAATTTTTATTACATTCATATTCTTTTTGGGCAGAAAAAAAACAGATACGCCTCTTAACCTAAAGAACCACTTTACGACTCATGGCAAAGAAACAATCATTTGCAGATAAAGGCAAAAAAACGGGTACCAGTGATTTCAAGTGTGCCAAAGTTATTTTTTCTGTGAAATCAGAAAAAACCAACGCATGGAAATTCATTGAAAAGAACGTCCGTATTCCCAACGGAGAAAATGATCAAGTGATTCTTGCAAAGGCAATCACCGATTACGCGAAGTAAGTATACCCCCTCGTCGTCAGGGCATCGCAGGGTGCCCTGAAACTCACCCGGTTTTTTCATTTTTTTTCTCACTTCAGCATGGCTGATTATTCTGATGGTTCCAGCGCGAACCCTTCGTCACCCTGGTTTGAAGAGTGGTTTAACCATCCGCTCTATCTTGAAGTTTACAGCCACCGCGACAGTGATGAAGCAGCGCGTTGCGTTCAAACCATTCTCTCCCTTTCCGGCCTTGAACACAAAGAGCTGACGTCACTATCAGTACTCGATATAGCATGTGGGGCCGGTCGGCATGCTCTTGAACTTGCCCGGCTCGGCTGCACAGTCACAGGAAATGACCTTTCACCATTTCTACTCGAAGAGGCCCGAAGAGAGGCTGTTAAAAACCAGTTGCAGCTTACCCTTACCTGCTGTGACATGCGCCACATTCCTGCCGACGCTCATTTTGATCTTGTTGTTCAGCTCTTTACCAGTTTCGGTTATTTTGAACGCAAGGAGGATGACCGGTTGGTGCTTGGTAAAGCTTATCGTGCGCTTAAAGAGGGTGGATGGTATGTTCTGGATCTTCTTAATCCAGTCCCTCTTGCAAGAAATCTGGTGCCTCACTCCCAGAAAACTGTCGGCAACATCTTTATTCTTGAAAAGCGTGCATTTGAGGACGACAGGATTACCAAAACCATCACCATTACGCCTCCCAAGGGTGAACAGCTTACGTTTTCTGAATCGGTAAGGCTGTACGGCAAGAATAAGATTCTGTTAATGCTTCTGGAAGCGGGCTTTTCAGTGGTTTCTATTGCAGGCAACTACCAAGGCGAACCTTTCATTGAAAATGATTCGCCAAGGATGATGCTTTTTTGCCGGAAACCGTAAGAACAGTGCCTGTCGGCTCCGGCAAGGTAATCATTAAAGCATATTGCGATCACGATACCACTCGTAAGCGTTGCGAATGCTGTGTTCATGGGATTGATACTGCATATTCAGCTCACGCGTAGCCTTGGCGGAATCAAAATAGAGGAAATGAGAGGCGACCCTGAACATTGACATATTGAACAGTTTCGATATCCGGTTCTTGTTTTTATAGAGATCGAGCCCCAATTTCAGTATTTTGGCCATCCAGAACGGAAGGGGAAAATGAACCTTCGGTGCACCGGTAATCTTCGAAATCGTATCAGCAAGCTGCTTGTAAGAGACGTTTTCACCACCGAGGATGTAACGCTCCCCCGTCTTCCCTTTTTTCATAGCAGTTATGATGGTATCTGCAACAATCTCAACATCGACGACACATATCCCGCCAAGAGGATAAAACGGAAGCTTTCTGTTGTAAATATCCTTGATAATACGCCCGGCATTGAAATTGATGTCTCCTGCACCAAACACAAATGCAGGATTGACAATAACACAATCCAACCCTTTTTTGACAGCTTCGGCAACCTCTACTTCTGAGAGATGCTTTGTTCTTGCATATTCGAGGTCGATCTGGTGAAAATTCCATATCACAGATTCATCGACAGGCTTTTTGTCGAAAGCAATTCCCACAGCAGTTATGGAACTGACGTGCAACACTCTTGTAACTCCAGCAGCGGCAGATGCCTGCAAAACATTGCGGGTACCCTCAACATTGATTCTGTAGAGCAATGCGTTTTTCTTGTCACCCATGTAGGTAAGACCCGCAGAGTGGTAGACAAAATTAACACCCTGCAATGCCCTGTCGAGCGAAGCCCGGTCGGTAATATCGCCATAGACAATCTTAACCTTGTGCAAAACATCGGTGAGTGATGTTAAATCCGAATTTTTTCGGACCAGAATTAAAACTTCATCGTCAGTTAAAGCCAGCTTTTTGACAAGACTCGAACCAATAAAACCAGTTGCCCCTGTTACAAGGATTTTTTTATTCACCAGTATTGTACTTCAATCAATTAACAATCCTTTATTTTTCCGCTCACAAAAAAAAGCCCTCAGTGCCAGACTGACAGCTCCTGCAACCATTATTGTACAACGGCGGTCTCATCGACAATAATTTCCCCGGTTACTATTTTTTTTCTGATATCCTCCAGTTGTTGATGATTTTTCGTACCAATCAATGATGCGTTTTTTTCGTTATAAACATAATCGGTATAATGATCCTGGAGACCAAATACCGTAACACGCCCACCCCTGAAACTACCATCAAGGACGGTTTCAACCGTTTTCAAAAGAGCCTTGTCAACAGCCTTGGTCATACTTGTCAATACAAATCCGGGAGCTTCTGGTTCCTGATCCCGATCGGTACAGATAACAAGTGCCTTACTCTCCCTTGCTGCTTCGATAACACCGAGCCCACTGGCTCCGGCTGCCTGATAAATAATATCCACCCCCCTGCCATATTGACCAAGTGCAAGTTCACGACCCTTGGCTGGATCAGCAAACGCACTACCGGTCATGCCGATATAGCCTGAAATAACCCTGACAGCAGGATTTATGAAACGAACACCCTCAATAAAGCCGCTCTCAAACTTTTTGATAACGCTTGACTCCATTCCTCCAATAAAACCGACCGTTTTTGTTTTGGTGACCAGTGCGGCAAGCGCTCCTGCCAGAAAAGAGCCTTTCTTCTCTTCAAAAATAATTCCCTGGAGATTTGCCGGCATGACAACTTTCGGCTGACTGATATAATCAATACAGACAAATTTTTTATCAGGAAATTCCCTCGCAATGGCGGTAATATCTTCACTGAAAAGCATGCCGACACCGATAATCAATCCTGTATCAGGATCTACGGCCATCTGGCGTAACGCACCCTCACGGTCAGCTCCCTCTCCCTGTGGTTCAATAGAGAGAAAATTGACGCCATACTTTGCTTTGGCAATTTCCAGACCATTATAGGCTGAATCATTGAACGATTTATCGCCCCGGCCACCGACATCAAAGACCAGGCCGATCTGTAATTTGCCCTTTGAAGAGCGAGCATTGACTTTTTTTTCTCCGTTCTGAACCGAACAGCCTGCAAGAATAAATAAAAAAAGCAGAAACAAAGAAAGCGATGGCTTCATCGTTTTTTTGAAAAAGGTTATTCGAACCCGCTAACTTTTTGACGCTGCTAATTTATGAAAAACTCGCTTTAATTAAAAGCTGTAACCGGAAATGAAAAAAAAATCCGAAAACTGCTCTGTATGATTACTGTGGATTGAGAATTTTGCGAACAGCCACCAGAAGTGCTTTGATGGGAAAAGGCTTCTGGAGATAGTTAACTCCCATGTCAAGAACCCCTTCACTATCAACGATGTCTATAGTGTAACCGGACATAAAAAGGGTTTTAAGGTTTGGTGATGTTTCCTGGACTTTTTTTGAAAGATCGCACCCATTCATCTCAGGCAACACAACATCAGTTACAAGCAGTTGAATTTCGCCCTTGTGCCCTTCGGCAATCCGGATCGCCTCACTCGGCAAAACTGCGTCAAGTACCATATAGCCACCGTTTTCAAGCATGAGCTTGCAGATACTTAAAATATCGGGTTCATCATCAACAAGCAATATCACCTCTTTATTGTGTCCAGGCGATACCAAAATATTACTCTCATTCTGGTCAGCATAACCGACAGAACGTGGAAACCAGATGGTAAAAGTGGTTCCCTTACCAGGCTCGCTCAAGCATTCGATAGATGCGCCGTTCTGCTTGATGATTCCATAAATGGTTGCGAGGCCCATGCCAGTGCCAATTCTCTTCTCTTTTGTGGTAAAAAAAGGTTCGAAGAGATGAGGTAGATGTTTTTTTTCAATCCCGCAGCCATTATCAGTTACGGAAAGCGTCACATAATCGCCTGGCACCTTGCAGCAGTGGCCAGTGACACATTCAGCTTTATAAACATGAGCGCTGCTGGTTTCGATAGTAATTGTTCCAATGTTATCTATGGCATCCCTTGAATTGACGCACAGGTTGCCAAGAATCAGGTCTATTTGTGCAGGATCAATCTTGATCGACATACTCTGATGGCCTGGCATCCAGACCAGGGAGATATTTTCGCCAATAAGCCGCCTCAGAATGGCAAGCATCCTTTCAACCATAACGTTAAGGTCAAGCACCAATGGCATCACGCACTGCTTGCGGGAAAAAGCAATGAGCTGATTGCAGAGAGTGGAGGACTGTTCAGTAGCTTTAAGGATCGCCTTCATATTTTCAAGAAGCGGCTCTTCAATATCCAACTGGTGTATGGCTATTTCCACATTGCCGAGAATCACCCCAAGCATGTTATTGAAATCGTGAGCTATACCTCTGGCAAGCTGGCCAACCAGTTCCATTTTTTGAGACTGAACAAGTGACTCCTGTATCTTTTGTTCCGACAACTCAGCACGTTTACGGGAAACAATATCCCAGGCAAAATTAACCAGAACGGTCACCACCATTGCATCATCCTCATCATAATCGAAAGACTTCCCTCCAATACAAAGGAGTGCCGTAACTACCGCTCCCCGCATCAGTGGAATAAAGAGTATCCGCCTGGTAGCAGACTCAACATTCGTCGCACCACCGCAATGTGGTGACCGATTATACGCATTGTCAATAACCAGCTCTCTCTTTTGTATCGCCTCGGCCAGAAACTCTGCTTCATTCAGGGAGGCATTGCGTTGCTCTGCATCCACCATTTTCGTACCGGTTGAGAAGATGCGCGACGAAAATGTCGCCTGGTCATCAGCAACAACATGGAAAAAGCCAAAGGAGCTCTCCGTCAGACGTTCAACCTCATCAATTGTAGCCGTCAGCAACTCCTCCAGAGAAGCGCTCTCCACCATATCATGAAGGCGAATACGAAATGCCGTTATGGCTTCAAACCGCTTGCGCTCAGAGATATCGATACCTACAGCAACAACGAAGGGCTCCCCATCAACTATTATCCTTTTGCCCGTTATCATGCGCCACTGGAATTTCGGTCCGCCCCGAAGCAAGACTCTCGCTTCGTCGGTCTCCTCAATGCCAAGATTCAGAACGTTCAGCATTTTTTCCAATGCGAAAGCTCTGTCATCGGGATGAAAGACCTCCAACACATTGGTTGAAAACATCTCTCGCTCCTCTTTTCCAAGAATGTTATCGCGATAATAGGTGTTCCACCAGACCAGTATCCCTCTAGCATCACTGATAGAAAAAGAGCCTGGGAGACTCTCAACCATCACTTTGGTGAAAACCCGCTCGCGCTTCACAATTCCCGCTCTTTCAGCAGAAAACGCATCTGCGTTATGATCACTATCGTCCGCTTTCATCATCATTTTCAAAACCATAAATACCCTGTTTCCGCAAAATAAACACAAGAGAATCACGCTCACGAACAAACGGTATAACGCTAACAAATATAATAAATAACGTCACAGAATCTTTTATTATTTTTGTACGACAATTGGTCCGCAACAACGGATATTGTCACCTGTAAGCAAACCTGCAACAAGCTCTCAAAAATTGATTATTATCAGTCTATGCAGGAAATCAAAATGGCTGTTGCCGACTCGACACCAGTTGCATTACGGGACCCTAACCCTTCAATGCTCTCTATGAAACGTTTTTTTAAGCTTACCCTGATATTTTTTCTTTCGGTAGGCGCCGTCGCAGCTCTCTTTTTTTTAAGCCTTGGCATTCTTGTTTCACAGCATGCAGCCAATCCAGAAAAAAGTGACATCATTGTGGTGCTGGGAGGTGATAATGGACTCCGTGTACGCAAAGGAGCTGAACTCTACAATGCCGGGTATGCGGCCCACATTCTTCTGACGGGCATTGACGAGCGATTTTACCGCCCCGGTCATCCCAACTGGCGAGAACGCCGCATAAGAGCACTCGGAGTACCCAAGAAAGCGATCAAAATAGATACCAAATCAGCAACAACCTGGGATGAGGCAATAAACACGTCGATCACGATGGAAAGGAATGGATGGAAAAGTGCCATTGTTGTCAGCGACCCCCCACACATGCTGCGGCTTCATCAAACATGGAGCCGTGCATTTAAGGGATCTTCCAAAAAATTTATTCTGGTTTCGACAAACCCTTCATGGTGGCACAGGGTGCTCTGGTGGAAAGAGAAGGAGAGTTGCCAGTTTGTGATCAGCGAGATCAAAAAAAATATCTTCTACGCAGCGGTACACTACTAAAAACAAATCAAGAATGGCCACCGACAACAATCCGCATTATTTTCACATTTAATACAATGAATCGAACGAGTTGCCACAGCAGATTCTTCCGCCAGTAGAGTGTACCCTTCGATGGTACCGGCGGATAAGCCTCATCATAATATGCCTTGACTTTATTCGTGCCCATAGGTTTTCAGATTTAAGTTTGGTTGCAATATACCGGTTATTCAGGAATCAACCACCAGAACGGGTAGCCTTTGGCTTTATGGAAAAAGAGATAGTGCAGAATAACCTTCAGCCAATGTCCTGCAAGACCAGCCTCACCAAGAGAATAGTTCATGTCACGCCCCCATTCAGGATACTTGTTCCAGTCGGGGACAACCGGAAAGAGAGTCATTGATGCACCCAAACCATCAAACGAACCAAATCCGGCGGAGACAACACAAGCGGCCCCCATCCTGCTCATTGAAGCTTTGTGGCGATGCTCCTCTGCGCCCTGAATTTTCTCAGCAATATTGAGCGCTACAATTTTACCCATAACACCTGCGGGCATACCGGTACGTGGAGCCGTCGGAAAAATCTGACGTCCACTCGGGCTCGACATGGGTTTTGAAATCGGGTGCGGAGGGGCAAAGGCAATGCCGGGAGCATAGATATTTTTGAACATGGGGTTCTGGTAAATCGACGGCCAGTCATCAGCCTCCCACTCTTCAAAAGGTTTAGCAGTATAATCTGCATCAACTTTCATAAACTTGTTCGGCGCAAACATCTTTTCTGTAATGTCAGCTCCTGATTTATCGTAAGCCGTAAGCCCAACACCAGAGAATGAGGGGATGAGCATGGCAAAATCAAACTCCTGTGTCAGATTATCGCCATCGAGGGTCTCGTAATGCGCCTTGCCTGGTTCAACGCAATGAACACCGGCACGCCTTATCCAGTTGATGCCGTACTCGGCCATAATGGATTCTGTAAAAACCTTCGTCGGGGTGTAGTAGCCTCCCCTGTTGATAAAAGCGCCACCCATGCCAAAATCACCAAGCTCATACTCATTGGAAAGCCAGGTAATCTGCGCCTTGTCACTGAGGCCAAGCTTTGAAATTTCATAAGCCACATTGAGAATGTATTCGAAGGCCGCACCCTGACAGGTTGCCATTGCATGACCAGTACCGATCAAAATCCGCTGCTTTTGACCAGCCCTCATCTTTTTTATGTTATCCTGAAGATGTTCCCAGGCGTGTGCTGCATGGTTATAGGTACAGACCGAGAAGCTGTTTTTATCGGGGCCAAGACCCTCTGTAGCATCAAAATTGAGCTTTGGACCCGTAGCATTGACCAGAAAATCATAATCAACCAACTCCCTCTGCCCATTGCGCAAGCCATCGGTATACTCAATCGTCACATACCCTTTTGCATTTTCACCATCACCTTCGGGATGGATTTCAACAGCTTTCGCCTGTTTGAGAATGATGCCCCAGCGGTCATACACTTTTTTAAGTTCAAACCGTACATCATCAATCGTCATTCGGCCAACACCAACCCAGATGTTTGAAGGAATCCACTGATAGTAGGCGTTTGGAGTAACAACCACCACCTCATGGTGCTTGCCAAGTTTTTTTTTGAGAAACGAAGCCGCGGTATGGCCCGAAATTCCAGCTCCTAAAACAACAACTTTTGCCATAAATCGCCTCGCTTTTCAATGAATATCCAATCAATAATTTATCATGTATCGTTATATAGTTATTTAAAAATCAATGGCCAAAAGGGATGTTGTTTTTTTAGCCAGTAAACCACCGCTCTCTATTGCAGAGTACATTGTCAGTAACAAAAAAAAATTCAACAAAAGGATGACGTTTGAGAGGCAAAACAAAAACTACCTCTTTTTCAAAAAAAAGGAGAGCCCTTTCTGTTGAAAGAAGAAAGAATAATGTGCGTGAAATCAATAAAAAAATGGTAACCTGTCGTACATAAGTTCGAAGATTGCAAATTCAGGTTACCATGAGGAAATTCATCAATGCTTGTCAGAAAAATGTTGCCGCTTCATCCAGGAACGGTTCTGCTTGAAGAGTACCTCACCCCCATGAATCTCAGCGAGAACAGAATTGCCGAAGATATGCGAATTCCTGTCTGGCGCATCAACGACATTATTGCGGGAAAACGGTGCATTACAGCCGAAACAGCCCTTCGTTTTGCCCGCTATTTCGGTACCCCGGCGCAGTTCTGGTTCGGTCTGCAGATGGATTACGATCTTAAAATGGCCCTGAACAATGACGGTGCAAGGATTGAGCATGAAATCCAGGCTTACGACGAGTCGAGGTTATAAATAATGTTTATCAGAGGAAACAACAAATAAGGGGTTAAGAGATTTGTAAAGAATAACTTTTTTCTTACCTTGACACTCTTGTAACGGCGAAGTGGCCGAGTGGTTAGGCAGAGGTCTGCAAAACCTTCTACAGCGGTTCGAGTCCGCTCTTCGCCTCAAGCAAAAAAACACAAAAAAAGCCTGCATCGCGCAGGCTTTTTTTGTATACCGTCAACAACTCCCCTTCTCACTATCCAATCTTTTTTGAACCGGAAATGATAGCCTGAACGAGCTTCTCAATCGTTGCATCATCCATCAGCACTGGAATATTCAAACAGATACTGCTGCGCAGCATGATACCGGTTTTTGGCCAGAGAGCCTCAAGATCAGCATCACGATAGCATTCGTACTCTCCAAGAAGATGACCCCATACGCCAGCAAAATGCCAGTCGAGCGCTTCAGGAAGAATCTTGGTGCCAAAACCGCACTCCGTGAGGTGTGCTTCAAACTGCAACGCAGCTTCACGATTCCTCACCCTGAAAATCAGGGTATCTCCCTGTGAACCGGCTTCATCACTGAATGGCCTGAACAAAAGATTATCAAGATGACCAATAGCGTCCTTGATTTTCTTTTTGTTCTCCCTTGATTTCGAAAGAATAGTCTCGATTTTGGCAAGCTGGGCCAATCCGATAGCTGCAGTCACTTCACTGAGACGCAAATTCAACCCTTTTGAGCGTCTGGGATCTTTACCCCTCGGCAAACCGGGCTGGTGCATGTGACCGTGGTCAGAGAACTCTGCTGCACGATCATAAATCTCCTTGTCATTGGTCACAATAATTCCGCCTTCTCCCGTATGAAGCGTCTTGCCTGCATCAAAGGAGAACGAGGCGACACTTCCGAAAGTACCAAGCTTCTGTCCCTTGTAGGTAGCTCCGAGCGCCTGGGCAGCATCCTCAATCAATAGCAGACCATGCTTGCGGCAAAGCGCCGACAGCTCATCCATTTTTGGTGAGGCCCACATAGGAATTGCCACCACAGCTTTCGTGGCAGGTGTAATAGCCTTTTCAACCTCAAGCGGATCAAGATGATAGGTTTCATCAAGCTCAACCGGCACAGGCACTGCGCCAAGCGCACTGATAGCCTCAACCGGAGCGATAAAGGTCCATGCTGTTGTGATAACCTCATCACCTGGCCCAATCCCGGCGCCAGCAAGGGCACAATGGATCGCCGCCGTGCCGGAAGAGACTGCGTGGGCATACTTCACACCCATCCATGCGGCAAATTTCTCCTCAAACTCCCTCGCCTTGTAATTACCCCCGCCGTAACGGTATAAATTGACCTTTTCGCGACTGAACAGTTCCTGTATTTCAGCCAATTCTTCACGTCCAATTAATTCTGCACCCGCCATAATAGATATCCCGCTCTTTATATTTTAGGTTAATTGAGTAACAACTGCCAGTGCCGACTCTTCAGTAAATTCAACCGGATTGCCTGAAAAAGAGCCTTTCAACGCTTCCGAAGCGTTGTGGGCAAATTCGGCGGCATTCCCTTTTCCGTACCCGTAAGGCACAAGCGAAGGTATCTGCAGTTGCCGATAAAGTTGGTCCATCTCTTCAAGCAGCTCAATGGTAGCCTCCTTTGCTGACGGTGTTGAGCGCATGGGATTAAGGATGGCATATTTTTCATACCCATGAAGATGATTGTAACGCATCACCTCCTTGAGAAAAATTGCGCCAGCAAGGCCATGCGGTACACGGTGCTTAACACCAAGATAATAAGCAAAGCCATTGGTCGGTCCATCTCCGGAATTCATAAGTGCTGCCGTGCCACAGACACTGCCAATGGCAAGGTCAAGCCGCGACTCTGCCCGATCAAGCTGGTTTTGTTGTAACGCATAAAAGGTGCGCTGAAATCCCTCGACAGAATAAATTCTGCTCAACGCGGTATGCTTGACTGAGCCAAAACTGTCAACGCAGTGCACCAGACTGTCCATAGCCGATGCAATAACGCTTTCAAGAGGAGCTGTCATGGAGAGTTTTGGATCAATAACCGCTTTCTTCGGGAAATTTTTCCGACTGTTAATGCCAAGTTTGCGACCCTCAACCTCATCAATAAAAACCGCATTGTAACTGATTTCAGCACCGCTGCCAAGCAGTGACGGTACCGTTACAAGCGGCAGTGGATCATTTACTCCGGAAGGGAATCCCTTGAGCGAAAGAGCCGGAACGGGGTTGGTCATAAGCAGGGCAACCCCTTTTCCAAGATCGAGAGTACTTCCGCCACCGATGGCGACAATGGTATCTGGTGGATTTCCCCGGAAAAATTCAGCCACCCTTTCAAGATAAGTGTAGGTTGGCTCGCCGCCGAAATCGTTACAATAAAGCACTGCATTGGAATATGCAGAGGTGATGTTCCTCAAAACTTCCTGAAAATAGAGCGTTCCGGCTATGTTGGCATCATAGATAATGCCGGGTTTCTTCACCGATAATTGTGCCAGATGCTCGTGCAGCTTCAGCGCTTCGTTAACCCCGATAACAAGATCGGTGGATAAAAAAAAATTCATAAAAACAGTGATCTAATGGTTCTGTTAATTTGCATCCTGAATGCCCAGGTTTTTTTTATAAAAGTAATACTCAATCAAATCTATCTCTTCGATAGTATCAATCTCCCATGTCTGCCAGAACTCCATTTCATAGACGGAGAGTTTTTCACCGATTCTGTTGCCAAAAGCAAGAAGGGTTTCAGGCTTGAAAATATAGATTGAGCCATTTTCAATAAACTGCGTTGGGCGATCCTGTCGCATCCCGCGATTGCGGTAATCAAAATTGACACTCTCCCATTTGTCTGCCCGTGACTCCCACAGCGTAAGATCGTCGGCTTTGGTGACCGAGATCAGCGAATCGGCCCCTTCATGAATAAAATGCTCTGTAGCCCGGTCAATATCACCCGGTTTTCGTAAGGGGGAGGTAGCCTGCAAAAAAACAATCGTACTGATCGGCATGGCATACTCTCTTTCAATAACCCCTGCGGCATGCAAAATGGCCGATTCAGAGCTTGCCTTGTCGCCGGCAAGTTCCGGAGGGCGCACAATCACCTCCGCCCCGTACATTGAAGCGACGTTGGCTATGGCATCGTCGTCAGTGGTGACAAAAACCTTACCAATGCTTGTCGATGCCAGTGCCTGGAGAACACTCCATGCCAGCAGGGGTTTACCTGCCACTGGATAAATATTTTTTTCTTTCAGCCCTTTTGACCCGCCTCTTGCTGGAATGATTGCTACGGTATGCATAAAAAAACAGTTGTGTTGTGTTGTCAACCCTCAATCACCTGCCGGCAGACATCAGCAATTTTTATTGCCGCAGATTTATTCTGTAACGGAGTAAGCGATTGTAACTCTTCTGGATGGAGACCGCAATGCACAATCTTGTTCAGGGCGGAACCAACAAAAATGGTTGATGAAAACTGTGCAATCAGCATCACGGAGTTGGCTATCATCTCTTCTGTTTTACCTTCACTGAAAATAAGACTATTCGGAGCGTAGCGCTTAATTTCCCTTGTTGCTCTTGAAATATTTTCATTAGGATGCAGTTTAAAAAGAAGCTGACGTCCATCGGCTATTTCAAGATACTTCCGGATATTTTTGACGCGATTTTCATAAATGAAAGTTTCACGGTTATCCGATGTACAGACAAGCACATAATCACGATGGCCAAAATCATTGCGAAGGTACTGCTCACAATTGTCGAAATTTGGAATGCTGGTCACCTCAAGTTTCGCCGGGTTCACCCCTTTGCGGATAAACAGATCTCGATAGCCTTCACTGGCAACACAGAACTTCTCATAAGCATCAGAGAGGCCGGTTGTAGCCGTGCCTGCAATCCAACGTGGAACCCACTGAATGTGCTTTGCGAGATGGTAAAGAATCGTTTCCGGTTCAGTCATCCCTTCCTGTACCAACACAATTTTCTTTCGCCGTATATGTTTCGGGACAATAAGGTCAGTACAGGTCACAACAAGATCATAAGCATGAGCAAAACCACCAATATCAACTTTCAACTGGTTGAGACGAAGATAGTCGAGCGTGCGCTCCGACCGCTTGCGGCCCATGATGGTAAACTCAAGCAGTCCCCTTTCACTTGCAGATCCGAGGAGACCATCACTGAAAAAAGATGAAAAATATTGGTCATACTCAGCCATACACCCCGCAATCTGGTGCATCTGAGTGGTCTGGTTCATCGAGCCGCAAATAAATAACACTTTCTTCTTCATAAATTTCCGCTCTTCACTTCTTCTGCATCATGCAGATGAACCCCTGAAAAAAACATGACACCGTAACCGAAACTGTACCAGAGAAGTTCCTTGAAGCGCCTCAAAAGCACAAATGCGCCATAATCAGCAACATCATGCAGACCAAGCGTCTGAAAAAAGAGTCGATACCCCAACTCCTGCACCCCAAGTCCTGACGGGATGAAAAAAAAGAGGACGCGGAGCATGGTAATCGCTGTATCCATGGCAAACACCTGCAAAAAAGTGATCTCAACACCAAGTAACCGCAGTATGATGTAACTCTCAATTGCAAGCATGAACCAGGCAATAATATAAATAAGCAATACAAAAAGCAGCCTGCCAGCAAATGGCGCGTCAAAACTCTTTAACTCCTCGTCGGTGTCAAGAAATCCCCTCTCCCTGTCAAGCAGCCATTTTTTCACCTTTTTGAATGGTACCAACATCAAGAGTCTGTGCACACTCTGGGCGGCGCTTCCATTAAGCAAAAGCAAAAGCAAAAAAAGAAAAATAAGAAAAATAAGTACTCCCGCTCCAACCATAATATAACCAAGCACACCAAGAGGAAAGATCGGAATGGGAACCGTCTGCAGAAAAGAAAACCCGGCAATGGCACCGATAATGGTATAAATCCCCTGTGCCACACCAAGCATGAGTTTGCGTACAGCAACACTTGCAACCCCTGCAGGAAGAGGAATTCCAATAAAACGGTGACACAGGAAAGGACGAAGAGGTTCACCGACCGCTACCCCTGCAGGAAGCGTCATCGATACAGTTTCGGCGATAAATTGTATTTTCAAAAGCTTTGAAAACGGTATTGCCGTTATGCTCGGAGGAAAAACCTTTATCCATGCAAACGTTTCGAGGATATGAAGCGCAAGAAAGGGAAAGAGGATAATTACCGAGGAAAAACCGATTGACGATATCCGCTCAATCACGCCCGCAAAATCAATGTGGCGAAACTGAAGCACAACCAGGACAATTCCAAGGCCAAGACCGATATAACCAGCCAGGGTACTGCCGGATTTTTTCGTCAATTGCATAAATAATCAGGAGACTGGGCTAAAAAAACATTCAAAACTCATTTTCACAGTTTGCAAAGATAAGAATGTATAGTTAAATATTTATTAATCATTGAAATTGGAATGAGCGCACCCTGCGACTGACTTGTGAAGCCTTGACGAAATCCAGGCGACTCACCCTTTTACAGGCTCTTGTCACCAACAAAAACCTTGCACTGATGGGACTTATTAATCCTGACTTCCAGACATTACCAGAGCTCTTTTCCTCTGTTTTTCATCATTTCAAAGGACAGGAGTCGAAATTTCCGATCGCAAGGAAAATCAATGGGGTGTATGAACCCATTTCTTATGATGCGTTTGATCGTGATGTCCACACTCTCTCGGCATTTCTGAAACACAATGGCATCACTCCAAAAGAGCGCGTTGCCATTCTTTCAGAAAACAGGCCCGGATGGTATCTTGCCGATATGGCGATCCTCAACATAGGGGCTATCAATGTGCCGCTCTACCCTTCCCTGCCAGCCAACCAGATTGAGTACATTCTCAACAATTGCAGCGCGAAGGCCATCGTCGTCTCAAACACGCTTCAGCTTGGCAAAATTCTTTCGATCTGGCAAAACCTGCCGGAGTTGACCCTTGTGGTGGTCATGAACCGACTTGAGGATACGATAGAAGATGTTCTTGACCTGAACCAAACCAAGGCGATAGGCGAAAAAATTCTTGAAGAAAAACCGTGGATTCTTGACGGAACGCTTGTTGAACCAGACGATGTTGCCACCATCATCTACACGTCAGGCACAACGGGAGTTCCGAAAGGGGTGATGCTTACACACCGCAATATCTGTGAAAACGTCAAATCCTGCTCATCAGTTATCCGGCTTGATAATTCTGATTGCGGACTCTCATTCCTGCCCCTCTCCCATGCTTATGAGCGAACCGGTGGTTATTACCTGCTTTTTGCCTGTGGAGCAGCCATCTGTCTGGCAGAAAGTGTTGAAACGATTTCACTGAACATGAGCGAGGCTCGGCCGACCATCATTTTTACCGTCCCAAGACTGTTTGATCGCATCAAGATGAGCATACTCAAGCAGATTTCAACCCAAAGCGCCATAAAGCAAAAAATTTTTTACTGGGCACTGAAAACGGGAGAAAAGTATCACCGCGAGATGAATGAAAAAGGTAAGGCACAACAACTTCTGTCCATGCAGCATGCCTTGGCCGAAAAACTTGTCTACAGTAAAATCAAAAGCAAGTTCGGCGGTAGGTTGCGCTATTTTGTTTCAGGCGGGGCCGCTTTGCCACAAAAAGTTGGCGAGTTTTTTCAGGCGCTTGATATCCGTATACTCGAGGGGTTCGGTTTGACGGAAACCTCACCGGTAACTCATGTCAATCGTCCTGAAAAAATAAAGTATGGTACCGTCGGGCCTGCGGTCGACAATGTCGAAACCCGGATTGCCGAAGATGGCGAAATACTGCTGAAGGGCCCCAATATCATGAAAGGGTACTGGAAGGATGAGGCAGCCACCCGTGAAGTTATCAAGGATGGATGGTTCTATACCGGCGACATTGGAGTTATTGACCGGGATGGCTATCTGAAAATAACCGACAGAAAAAAACATATCATCGTAACCTCTGGCGGTAAAAATATTGCGCCGATGCCAATTGAGGAGCTTATTTCCGACAGCCCTTATGTCGATCAGGTCGTTGTTATTGGCGAAAAAAGACCGTTTCTGATCGCCCTTATTGTACCGGACTTCAATAAACTCAAGGAGTTTGCCGCTGCCGAAAGGATTGTTACTGCTACAAACAAAGAGCTTCTTGAAAACAAAGCTGTTCTGCTGATTTTTGAAAAACTCATCCGCACCGTTTCGCGGCAGCTTGCCACTCATGAAAAGGTGCGCAAGTTCCTGCTGGTCGAAACCGCATTTACCATTGAGAACGACAACATGACCCCAACCATGAAGCTTAAACGCAAGGCGATTACCATGCGCTATGCGGCAGAGATCGACAAGGTCTACAATGCCCTCAACATGGTTTACAACACAGAATAAACCGATAGAAACCTTTGCTGGGAGAAGCATGCAGGTATCCCCGGTCTGCCAGAATGCGTTTACCTCTGCTCCTCCCTGATTCTCAGCACCCTGCGACCGGGTAGGCTTGGGCTTTCAGCTTCATCAACAAGCCCTTCGCGAATGAGACCGTCAATAATCTGCTGCAATCCCCAGGGGCAGGAGCCATACTTCTCCTCAATCTCTTCAAGAAAGATCGCTTCCGAAGCGACAAGTTCCTTCAGAATCCGTCCACGATACCAGCGCTTTGAGTCCTGAAATTTCGATTGCTTCGTCAACGGGCGGATACCTGTTTTGCGGCTTGTAAGATTGAGCGATCCGTAATCCATAAGTGCGTTGTGCCACTCACGACTTTGACCCTCAGGCAAGAGTTGCTCAGCGGTAAATTGTATTCCCGGTTTTGAACTATCCTCAGGCAAGCCAAATTCATGGATGATGACACGGCGAATATTGGTATCAACTGCGGCAGTATCAAAATTGTCGGCAAAGACAGGGATAGAGCGACAGGTATAATCGCCTATGCCAGGCAGGGTTTTCAGGAGTTCAGAAGTGGCAGGTACCACGCTGTCGAAACGCTCCATGATCACCTTTGCACAGGCTTGCAGCCGCTGGCCACGCGAATTATAGCCAAGACCACTCCAGAGAAAAAGGACATCCCTGAGTGATGCCGATGCCAGAGACGCCACATCAGGAAAATGCGCCATCCAGGCCGCATACTTCAAAACGACCCGTTCTGCCTGAGTCTGTTGAAGCATGATCTCGCTGACCATAACAGCGTAACGATCAGTGCTCTCTCTCCAGGGAAAACTTCTTCGGTTCAACCGGTAAAAGTCAAAAATCTTTTTGCGGAACAGTCCAATCTTCTGACGATTCAACTCCAATCTCATTGTGTGAAATGATAAACGGCACACCAATGCAATTTCCCACAAAGGATTGAGAGAAAAAAAGAGGTGTGCACAGGTGGGGACGCTTGAAAAAGAAAATCCGGCATGACCATACAGCCCTGCCGGATTGGCGAAAAAAGCTTAGACCTTCTCCACAACCTTGCGTTCCTTGACTTTCAGTGCTGCCTTGCCTGTACGTTTGCGCAAGTAGAAAAGTTTTGCCCTTCTTGCCTTGCCGTGCTTGACAACCGTAACACTCTCAATGTTAGGAGAGTTGACCGGAATAATGCGTTCAACACCAACTCCATGAGAAATTTTGCGCACGGTGATGGTTTTGTTGCCCCCTGCACCGCGATCGCTGATAACAACACCTTCAAAAGCCTGAAGTCTCTCCTTTTCGCCCTCAATAACCTTCAACTGAATCTTGACGGTATCACCCGGATTAATTTCCGGAAAATCTGTAACTGCCTGAGTGGCTTCAACCAACCTGATTAACTGATCCATGACAACTGTGCTATTTACGTTATTTGTTCTTTAATTCTAAACCATCTTGACCAAGAAGATCCGGCCGACGCTTGCGTGTTCTCTCAAGAGCATTTTCGTAGCGCCACTGCTCAATATTTCGATGATGACCTGTCAACAAAACGTCGGGCACCTTCATTCCCCTGAATTCCGCTGGACGGGTGTAATAGGTACAATCAAGGATTCCTGTCTGAAAAGAGTCGGTCAGCGCCGACTCACTGTCACCAAGAACACCAGGAATAACCCTCACGAGAGCATCCATAAAAAACAGTGCCGGTATCTCCCCGCCTGAAACAACAACATCACCAATGGATATCTCCATGGTAATCAAATTCTGACGGACTCTTTCATCCAACGCCTTGTAATGACCGCAGAGAAGAATCAGGTTTTGCATCCTTGAAAACCTGTTTGCCACAGACTGCTCAAACAGCTCTCCATCCGGCGAAAAAAAAATCACCTCATCGTACTCTCTTTCAGCCTGAAGTGCTTCTATACAAGCAAAAACTGGCTCTGGACGAAGCACCATTCCAGCTCCACCGCCAAAAGGCGAATCATCAACCTGCTTGTACCTGCCCAGTCCATAGTCATGCAGGTTATGAAGATGAATCTCCGCATGGTTTTTTCGGCGAGCAATGCTTAACAATCCATTGTCAAGCGGTGAATCAAAAAAACCGGGAATGACGGAAATCACATCAATCCTTATTGCACTCATAAGCTGAGAATTGTTTCAAAAACGTTTTCAGGCACTGCCATTTACAGGAATTCATCAAATCTCGGCACAACAATGTATTGTTCACAAAGATTAAACTCCTCAACAAACTGCTCTATGGCTGGCACCAGAATCTTTTTTTTGCCTGCCAGCACCTCATACACCTCATGTGCCGGCATATCAAGAACATTGGTAATGACGCCGACCTCACTTCGCGTGCGGTCAAGAACCTTCATCCCTATAATCTCATGAAGATAGGCCCGGTCCTTCGGCTGTGGCAAAAGTTGGCTCTCTTCAATAAAGAGTTTCCAGCCCGAAAGCATTTCAGCTTTTTCCATGCTGTCAATCCCTTCAAAGAACAACCATGCAAACCCTCCACCAAGAACGGCTTTTTGTACCTTCAACCGCTCAACCGAATCGACGGACACCCCTGCGTAATACTCCTTGCGGGAGAGAAAACTTTCAGGGAAGTCCGTAATCGGCTCCACCTTCACCTCACCCTTCAACCCTTTCGGTTTGAGAATAATGCCTGTCAGATAGAGTTCCATTGTGACCTCACCCTAAAAAAAGTAATTACGCCTCTCCACCTGTAGCAGCTTTCACTTCTGCCTCTTTTTTGGCAGTACGACGATGGGATTTCAGTGCAAGTCTCTTCTGGCGTCTTACGTTCTGATGCTGCTGCCACTTTTCCATCTCGGCTGAAATCTCTTCCTCGCTGCGACCCATGCTTTTGAGCCTGAGTTCATAGAGCAATCCAGTTGTGCGGATAAGACTGTTCACGGTTGCCGTTGGCTGTGCGCCAGTCTGCATCCAATAAACAATACGATCTTTTTTAATGGTGATAGCATGTGGTTTCGCTGTCGGCTGATAAGTGCCAACAACTTCAAGAAATTTGCCATCCCTTGGTGAGCGTGCATCGGCCACGACAATCTGGTATACCGGCAATTTTTTTCTTCCTGCTCTTTTCAGTCTAATCTTTACCAAGGCTAAAGTATTTTAGTTAATGTTTACTGTTAACAGTGAATGTACAATCTATCGTTTTAAAAACTTGTCAAGCGCAAGATTCTGCGACGTAATTTTTCTGCCAGACTGAGACAGCTTTGATACCGAGCGCATCATCTTCTTCATCTCCCCGAATTGTTTCAGCAGCAAGTTAACCTCCTGAACTTTCGTACCACTCCCCTTGGCAATTCGCTGCCTACGGCTTCCGTTAATGATATCGGGAGTCATTTTTTCCTGCTTTGTCATAGAATTGATCATCGCCTCGATGGGCTTGAAATCAAGATTCTCAAGATCCTGCTTTGGCACCATCTTGTTTAACCCCGGCACCATTTCAATCAATCCCTGAATCGAACCCATTTTCTTGAGCTGCTGCAACTGGTCAAAAAAGTCGTTAAGATCGAATTCATTCTTCATCAACTTCTTCTGCATCTCAAGCGTCTTCTCAAGATCAAGGTTTTCCTGGGCTTTTTCAACAAAGCTCACAATATCACCCATTCCCAGAATCCTCTGGGCCATACGATCAGGATAGAACAAGTCAAGGTCGTCGACCTTCTCGCCGATGCTGATAAATTTAATCGGCTTTTCAACAACCTGGCGAATCGAGAGTGCGGCACCGCCCCTTGAATCACCGTCGAGTTTCGTAAGCACAACACCGTCAAAATCAAGACGATCATTGAAAGCCTTTGCTGTATTGACCGCCTCCTGACCCATCATGGAGTCAACAACGAAGAGAAGTTCATCAGGCTTGAGTGCATCTTTCAGCGCCTCAGCCTCAGCCATCATAACCTGATCAATCTGCAACCGTCCGGCAGTATCGATAATAACAACATCTTTTGCCGCTGACCGCGCAGCCTCGAGCCCTTGAATGGCCGCCTTCATGGCATCCTGCTCTTCAATGGCAAAAACGGGGACATCAACCTGCTGGCCAAGTGCCCTAAGCTGATCAACCGCTGCTGGACGATAGACGTCTGCAGCAACAAGCATCGGCTGTTTTCCACTCTTTTTCAGCCGTAACGCCAGTTTGGCGCAGAATGTCGTTTTTCCAGAACCCTGCAAACCGGCAACCATAATGATCGCGGGCAGTTTCTTTGGTGAAAGGTTCAGCGGCTTCTGCTCGCCACCCATCAGTTCTGTCAGCTCATCATAAACAATTTTGACGATCATCTGCGCTGGCGACACGCTTTTGATGACCTGTTCGCCGAGAGATTTCTCCCGTATATCTTCAATTAATTTCTTTGCTACCTTGTAGTTGACATCGGCACCAAGCAGAGCTCTCTTGATATCGCGCATTGCGATACCAATATTGACCTCATTAATGGTAGCCTGTCCAGCCAGCTTTTTAAAGGTGGCCTCTAATTTATCACTTAAACTATCAAACATTGGTTCCTGCTTTTTTACAGATAACGCCTAAAAATGCTTAGCTTTGATTATAACAAAAAATAGCAAAAAATAAAACCATACAATCATAACATTCATTGCCAAGTTTGATTTTTGTTACTATTTTTTAATTTAACAACGGCAGAACACATCAATAAACAAGAAGTTATGACAACCTGCGCCATAAAAACCCTCCTCGACTCTTTTCACAGCAAAAGAATTGCCGTTATTGGTGACATTATGCTCGACAAGTATATTTTCGGCCATGTCTCACGCATCTCGCCGGAATATCCAGTACCGGTTGTCGATGTCACTCACGAAGAGCACCGACTTGGGGGGGCCGCAAATGTTGCACTCAACACCCTCTCGCTCGGATCAGAAACATTATTGATCGGCATTACCGGGTCGGATGGCAACAGGGAGATACTCCTCGATCTCTTTCGCAGTCGCGGGCTTGCAACCGAAGGAATGATCTGCGATCCCTCCAGACCAACGACATGCAAAACAAGAATCCTTTCACAAAACCACCATATTACAAGGGTGGACTTCGAAAGCAGAAAGGAAGTTGATGTGGAAATTGAGCGAATAATTCTTGACTCTTTTGATGCCATAATCCAGTCAATTGACGCTGTTGTACTGGAAGACTACAATAAAGGGCTCCTTAGTGCATCGGTTATCCGGCACATTATTACATCAGCAAAACTGCATAATGTACCGGTACTTGTCGACCCAAAACTCCGGAATTTTTTTGCCTACAAAGGGTGCTCAATTTTCAAGCCAAACCTCTCCGAAATGGCCGCATCACTGGGCATCGTACTCCACAACAACGACGATGAAGTTGAGACTGCTTGCCTCATGCTTCAAGAAAAAATTGAGGCTGACACCATTATCGTCACAAGGGGCGACAAAGGCGTCACCGTCTACAACGGTTCATTCACCCATATTGAAGCAACCTCTCTGGAGGTTACCGACGTTTCTGGTGCCGGAGACACCGTTATCGGTATTCTTGCACTCGGCGCTGCTGTCGGTCTTGATATCGTAACCAATGCAACCATAGCCAACCTTGCTGCCGGAACGGTTTGCCAGGAGGTAGGAGTTGTACCTGCCAGAGCCGAAAAACTCATCAAGGCTTATCAGCAGTATCTTCAACTATAGAGAGATGCTCATCTATTTCCTTTGGATAGGACGGGGCATAAGAACCATCCATCACGAGAGTCCTCATATTGTTCAATGAATAGAAGGGCACCTCAAACATCCCTGCATTACTGACCGGGACAGGAACATCCTTTCCGGGATCGACATGCATCACAAACGAGATATGGACAGTTCCGTGACCAGTCGGAGTAAAAACCCACATGCCCATCGAATGACGTACCCGGTGATATTTCGGATTATCCGGTAGATAATCCGGCTCTCCCCTCATGGTAACCCCGACGGCATTCTCTCCAACCGGCACCAACCCGGTACGCAAAATCATCTCCCTCTTTTGCAACGGCCAGGGGGTATTGATAATCTGGCGAACAACGTACTCTGTCGTGTCATTTTTTTCAAGAACTTCCATCTCTGCAAGCTGATGAACCCAGCGATGGTAGCTTCCCATGTCGTGAAAAAGACTGATCAGCTTTTTCATTGAAACAGCCATTTCAGTCTCTCCCTTGAAACCGCAAATATCAGAACCACTTACCTTTGAAGAAAAAATTCTGATACCTT
This sequence comes from uncultured Chlorobiaceae bacterium, assembly GCA_903871235.1. Taxonomy (GTDB): domain Bacteria; phylum Bacteroidota; class Chlorobiia; order Chlorobiales; family Chlorobiaceae; genus Chlorobium. The sequence goes on along the minus strand of CAIQGA010000142.1, from coordinate 18,283 downwards.
TGTGCTCAACGCGAAACTCCCAATCGCCATGAAGTATTAATGCGACATCCATACATTCTCTCTTGTAAAATTATTGAGCCTGCCACCAGAAAAATCCCGACACATCAATCGGCTATAAACTTCTCATAATGCTGAATAACATCTTCAGCCGATTTTTTGAAGGGAGCATCAATCGGAGTCATATACTTTTCCTTCTTGACCATTTCCCGCAAATTGACCAGGGTGTGATAAGGTGTATCGATAACAGCAATGTTGGCAAGCCAGGATGGAATCTCTCCGCCGGGTTCGATGTGCAGGCGAAAAACAACCCTGCACTGGTTCTCTGAAAGAGGAATGATGTTCCATGCACCCTCAAGCTCGGGAACACGAACATATTTGTTGTTTTCTGGCAAATAATCAGCCACACACTCAAGCTTGATAAAAACTTCAGAAGTTTCAGGATCCATATACCCCTGCGATCTGGTGATGATTTCACGGTCAGAAACAGGCCAGGGAGCACTGACAAGCTGATAGACAATCCGTCCCTCATCGTTACTTAACTCCTGCAGCAGCTTCATCTCTCTTGTTTTCCAGACCCATTCAGTTGCAACGTCAATGTCATACAAAAGACTTAAAACTGAATGTTGCGGAGCATCAATGATCGCAATGGCAACAAACGAAAGAAAATCGGAGGACGGAAGAGGGCATGTATATATTTTCAGCCAGTCATTTTTAAGCCGTAACGTACAGGCAGCGTTATGAATTTTTTTAAGTATCGACATAGTAACAATGTTAATGATAGTTAATAAAATAGAACCTATACCCCGGCGACTCTCTGTGCGTACTTGTCAAGGTTGGCTGACCGGCACTGTTGCGGCTATCTTGACGAGGGGGTCAGCGCCCTGCACAAAAAACCTTACCTGACCTTCAGTGCCAAAAAGCTGATGGGCTATTCTCAATTTGACGGCACGTGCAATGTATTTTCTATCGAGGATAAAAGCAACCCGGTTAAAAGTAATTTTTTTTAACTTGCAGGTTTTTACCACAAGAGCTTCAAACCCATCATCTTCAGAATAGTCGGCAATAAAACGCTCCATCGAAACACGGTGGCGCTGAACAGAGCTTCGGGGATTGTCGAGAAGCTTTCGCGCAATGTCATCAAAAGCGCCTGACTGATAGAGTGACTGATAAAAACCGGAAAAGAGCCTGCCAGTCGCCCAATAATCGGGGATAACTCCGCCCGCATCCTTCAATGCTGACAATGCACTCAGCCCATCACCCTTACCACCTTTGAGCGATGCCACCAAAAAGGGGAGAGTGGTTGTTTTGTATACCGTAACATCACTGTTTCTGAAGAACAAAAAACTCTTGGGGTGTGCTAAGAGTTTCTCTGGATGAATATTTATTATTCCATCCCGAAAATAATGATTACGCCCAGCAACACCTTTACGATAAAGTCGCTGAATCTGCCGACCGGAAGGGGTATAATATCTCGATACTGTCAAGCGAAGGGCTGAACCGTCAGTAAACGAAAATTGGCACTGTACCAGACCTTTACCGAAAGAGAGTTCACCAACAACGACCGCCCGTTTATTATCCTGCAGAGCCCCGGCAAGAATTTCAGATGCCGAAGCGCTTCCCTTATCGACAAGCACAACCAGATCACCTTTTTCATAAATACCGCCAGAGGTCGCAATGTAACGCTCCTCCTTCGCACCACCGTTGCGGCTTTTGGTATAAACAATCAACTGCCCTTTGGTCAGGAATTCATCAGCAACCTCCACGACCTGTCCAAGAAATCCTCCAGGGTTTCCCCGCACATCAAGAACAAGACGCTCCATACCCTGCTTTTTCAACAAGGCAAGCGCGCTGTGAAACTCAACAGCCGTCGTGGCCATAAAACGACTCAATCGAATATATCCCACCCGGTTGTCAATCATGAAGGCGGCATCAATACTCGATGTCGATATTTTTCCCCGGGCAACAAGAAACTCAAGAACCTTGCCACTCAGAGGCCTGAGTACTTTCAACCGCACCTTCGTACCCCGCTTTCCCCTGAGTTTTTCAAGCGCCTCCCGGGATGAAATACCGACCGCTGAAACAGAGTCAATGGCAATAATACGGTCTCCGGCAGAAATCCCAATGGAAGCACTCGGCCCACCCGAAAGAGGAGTAACAACAAAAAGGGTGTCGTTGATAATATCAAGCTCTATGCCTATGCCATCAAAATTGCCATCCAACTCAGCTTGGGAGTAAGATGCCTTTTCAGGGTCGAGATAAACTGTATGAGGATCAAGAAAATCGGCCATCCCCTCAACACCTGCACCAGCAAGACTGTCACCATCAACTTCATCAACATAAAACTGCTTAATCAAGCCGTATGCCTCAAGAATTTTTTTCTGCTTTCCTGGTCGCCCCTCTCCACTCAGGTCAAGCCTGGTGCCAAGAAAAACGCCAAAAACAAGCATAAAAAGCATCAAAACAACAATCAATAGACGAGGCATAAAGGATTGGTTAATTGCCGGAAAGAAGAGATCAATATCATTTGCTGAACCGCAGTTTACCAATCACACATCACAATCGCAAACGAACCTTACACAACCGGCCAACCCATACAAGAGCTTCGCCACACTTTAAGAAGAGATACCACCCCCAAACGATCAAAACAAATAACACCAAAAGCAATGAGAATAAAAAGAATAAAAAACAAAAAGAAATGTCGGAGATTAATCAAAAAGAACACAAAACAAGGCAACACAAAAATGAAAAACAACAAAAGAAAAAAAGAAAAAAAAACAAGCAACAAAAACAAACAAGCAAAACAAAAACACAACAAACAACAAACAATAAAAACAAGATAGATTAACCAAACTTTATACCAAAATGAAGAAGTTTTTATAATCAGAAAATACTTAAAATAAATATTAAATAAAAACACACAATAGATTCAATTAAAAGAATTTAATATGATCTACATAAAGAAAAAATAAAGAGTTTAAAACTTTTTTTATCTAAAAAAAAGCCAGACTATCATGTCACCTTAAGTTTCTGATCCATATTGTTTTTCAGTTTATTACTATTGATTACTCTTGAAATAAATGAGCATAAACCACAAACCTAACAACAGTTTTTTTACGGCTAAATTATTGAAAGGTGTGTGATTTATGGTAAGATAATGGCTTTTTTTTCGCTTCTGTCTTGCAGAATTAAATCGAGCAGATAGGACGATAAGGGCTTCTGATAATCTTAACTGACAGGGAATTTGCACTGGGCAATAAGCTCAATTTCAAGACTTGCATTGAGTGGTAATGCGGCAACACCTACAGCGCTTCTGGCATGGCTCCCCCGCTCCCCGAAAATCTCGTGCAGCAATGAAGATGCTCCATTGGCAACAAGATGTTGGCTCGAAAAACCCTGTTCACTGGCGACATAAAGGGTAAGTTTAACAATTCTCTCAATACTGTCGAGCGTCCCTGTTACCGATTTAATTGCAGCAAGCGCATTAAGAAGTGCGACTCTTGAGGCATGAACTGCGTCCTCTTTTCGCTCCTCATTAACCACTCCTTTTCCACCTGGCTCCACAAGCTTCCCGTCAAAAAGTGGAAGTTGACCCGATGTATAGACCAGATTTCCACTCCGGACAGCGGGTGAATAAAGCCCGGCTGCGGAGGGCAACTGCGGCAAAATAAAACCGATCTGGATGATTTTTTCTTCGACAATACTCATTACAAAAGAGTTAACGTGGTTTCAGAAAGTGTCTGTTGCTACTACCGTTAATAATATTTATAGTGCGATACAATTCAAAGCCTTTTTATCATGCATAGCAATCGAACAAAAACAGCCCCCCTTCCGCGCATCTACCTTGTCAGTAGCGGAGTGGAGAGCGCTGAAAATGGCAAACTACTCCTTAATCAGCTTACCCGGCTCCCCCGCTCACTCTCCTGCATGGTGCAAATCAGGGAAAAAAAGCTCAGCGCAAAAGAACTTTTGACGCTGGCTCTCAAAGCAAGGGAAATTGAGCTTCATGAAAACACGCTTTTGCTGATGAATGAACGGCTTGATCTTGCCCTTGCGGCTAGCCTTGATGGAGTACATTTACCGGAAAACGCCTGTTCAGTCAAAGTGCTTCGCCCTCTTGCCCCGAAATTGATCTATGGCTGCAGTGCACACTCTCTCTCAGCCATGCGCATTGCTGAAGAGGCCGGTGCAGATTATCTGCTCTTCGGTCCGGTATTCGACACTCCCTCAAAAAGAGTCTACGGGGCACCTCAGGGTATCGAAAAACTTGAAGCGATCTGCCAGGCAACCTCACTTCCCGTCTTTGCATTGGGCGGCATCACTCCCAAAAACGCCCCACTTTGCATGGCAAAAGGTGCCTACGGAATTGCCGCACTCTCCCTCTTTCAAGATAGTTTCAGATTTGCTGACACAATTGAAGAACTTTATTTCAACATGAATCCGTCATGCCCATGATGCCCCACCCACCATTTTTCTGTTTCATAACCGATGAAACACTCTGCCCCGTTTCCCTTGCTGAACATGCACTCAAGGGAGGGGCTGGCATGATCCAGCTCCGCCATAAACAGGCATCCGGAAGCCAGCTTTTTTTATGGGCTGTTACAATCCGGAAGCTTTGCCGGCAATACAGGGCACTCTGCATCATCAATGACCGTGTTGATATTGCCATGGCAAGCCAGGCGGACGGCGTGCACCTCGGCCAGCAAGACATGCCAATTGAAGCAGCGCGAAAACTCCTCGGACAAGATCGCATTATTGGAGTTTCTGCATCATCTATCAAGGAGGCGATGCAGGCAGAAAAGGATGGGGCCAACTATATCGGCTTCGGCCATATCTTTCCGACCTCTTCAAAGGAGAAAGAGTATGCTCCATTGGGCCCCGAAACCCTGCGACAGGCAGCCGCCCATATCTCTTTGCCGATTGTGGCCATTGGAGGCATCAGCCATGAAAACGCAGCATCGCTTATCGCCTCCGGCGCCTCCGCTGTGGCCGTCATTTCTGCAGTGAGCAGGGCGACTGACCCCACCCTCGCTGCCCACAACCTTCTTTGCGCCATACAAAAGAGCCATTCATGAAAAAAAAATACACAACCGTTCTCACCATTGCAGGCTCTGACGGTAGCGGCGGAGCCGGAATTCAGGCTGACCTCAAAACATTTGCAGCACTGGAGTGTTACGGTCTATCGGTCATCACTGCCCTGACCGCCCAAAACACAAGAGGAATCAATGCAATATATCCGATGAGCGAAGCCTCTTTGGTCGAACAGTTCAGGGCCATTGCATCCGACATCCCGATTGATGCGGTAAAAATCGGAATGGCTGGAAGCGCCAGCATCATCAAAACTATAGCCCTCTTACTGAAAGAATTACAAGGCACTCCCCCAATCATTCTCGACACCATTCTCGCCTCTTCCGGAGGTACTCCTCTTCTTTCGGAGGAGGCGATACAGCTCATGAAAAAGGAACTCTTCCCCCTTGCCTCACTCATTACCCCCAATATACCGGAAACCGCCCGGCTCCTCGGCATGAAAAAGGCTCCAGCAACTCCGGAATCCATAGAGGCGGCCGCAATGAAGTTGCTTGAAAACGGGGCGAACGCGGTACTTGTAAAAGGAGGGCATGGAGAGGATGACAACTGCCGCGACTGCCTTCTTGACGGCAACCGTTTTTTCTGGTTCAGCTCAAAAAAAATTACGACCAACAACACTCATGGTACCGGGTGCACCCTCTCATCGGCCATTGCGGCATTCATGGCCAAAGGAGAAAAAATGGAGAGCGCCGTTGAAAAAGCAAAAAACTATCTGAATGACGCGCTGCTGTCAGGTGCAGCTTACCGTCTCGGAAATGGAAACGGTCCGCTGCATCACCAGTGCAGGCAATGGGAATGTGGTCTCAAGCAACTCCCCTGGGTGGACGGCCTATAGAGTAATAGGTAAATCCGAACTGCTCCATAAACTCAGGACTGTAGATATTGCGGCCATCAAAAACAACCGGATGAGAGAGATCCCGTTTAATCATCTCAAAATCAGGACTGCGAAAAACAAGCCACTCCGTCAACACCACAAGAGCATTTGAGCTTTTTATGGCATCCTCCGGATTTGATGCATAAAAAATTTCATCACATTCGCCATAGATTCTTCTGACCTCATCCATGGCAACCGGATCATAAACCCGTACCCTTGCGCCACCACTCAAAAGTTCGTCAATAACCCTGCGGCTTGGAGCTTCACGCATATCATCGGTATTCGGCTTGAAAGAGAGTCCCCAGATTGCAAAAACACGCCCCTCAATATCATCCTCAAAATGTCCCTTTATCTTGCTGACCATAGAGCTTTTCTGGTCATGATTGACCGCCTCGACAGCCTGCAAAATCCGTGAATGATAACCATGCTTGTGTGCGGTTCTTTCGAGCGCTCGAACATCCTTGGGAAAACAGGAGCCACCATAGCCAATCCCTGGATAGATAAAGGAAAAACCAATCCTCGAATCAGAACCTATGCCCTTTCTTACAGCCTCAACATCGGCACCAACCCGCTCGGCAATATTGGCGATCTCATTCATGAAACTGATTTTTGTTGCCAGCATGGCGTTCGCCGCATACTTGGTCAGCTCGGCTGAACGAACATCCATGGCAATAAAACGCTCATGGCTGCGATTGAAGGGAGAGTAGAGAAAACGAAGAAGCTCCCTGGTGCGCGGATTATCGACGCCCACCACAATTCGTTCCGGTTTCATAAAATCGTTGACCGCATCACCCTCCTTGAGAAACTCAGGATTTGAAACCACATCAAAGTCAATAGCCGCTTTTCTCTCCACAAGAACCGAAGCTATTTTTTCCCTCACGAGATCAGCGGTACCAACCGGCACTGTGGATTTATTGATGATAATCCGGTACTCCATCATGTATGTACCGATAGTTTCTGCCACACTGAGTACATGGCGCAAATCAGCCGAGCCATCTTCATCCGGAGGAGTTCCTACGGCAATGAACTGATACAAGCCAAATTCAACACCCTCACGCAAATCAGAGGTAAAGCGTAACCGACCCTCCTTGATGTTTGCAGCAACAATTTCATCAAGACCGGGCTCATGAATTGGAATTTTGCCTTCATTGAGACTGTCAATTTTCTTCTGGTCAATATCGACACAAAGAACATCATTACCGACCTCTGCAAAACATGCGCCAGTAACAAGCCCGACATACCCCGAACCAAATATGGTTATTTTCACTACAAGAAAATTTGTTTCAAATTTAGAAATGGCCAGTGCCAACGACCCTTTTTTTAATGGTCACTCCTCTACAACAATCACAAGGCAGCGCGACTTCTGCCAGAAAGCACTCTCATTACGAATAAGAAGCAACGATGAGGTTTTGCCACCAGTAAGTTCGTAAGAACCTATAGTATGTGGTGTGATGATTTTCAGGTTTTTCACGGGCTTGTCAAAAAAGAGATCCCTCGTTTCGGTGATGTCAATCTTTTTGAAAAGACTCACATTAAAGTCAGAAGCAAGACGGTAGCCGCTGCCTAAGAGCTTTTCGAACGGATTGATCTGCACAAGAATACCCTTTGCCACCAGTTGGTTGAAAGTCCCTGAAATATAATAGGCTGTATAGAGTTGACCCTCCTGTTCCTGAATAAACTCGTCGAGTACATCAACGGTTGCCATGAGTGATGAAACCTGACTGTTCAACTTCTGGACATGACCCTTGAGGGCACCGACCTCCCTGTCCTTGGTATTGATTGCAATTTTCAGCTCAGAGACAAGCCGGTCAAGCGACTCTACACGATAGGATGATGAGCGGTTCTCCTCCTCAAGCTTCCGTAAAAGGTTTTTGCTTGAGACCAGCGAAGAATCAATAAAATGGATACTCGCCATGATATCCTTGCCAATTTGATTCACATTTGTCGTCTCCTTGCCCTCAATGCCGGAAGAGAGGCGTTCAACAACAGCCTCTTTCTGCTGAATCCTGCCAAGATTCTTCTGTACCTGGGCAAGAATCGCCATCATTGACTCAACATGCTCCTGCCGAGGGTCCGGCTTTGGCTTCTCCGGGCTACACGAAGAGAGCAGAAGAATAACTGCAAAAAAAACAACCCCGGCAACCCTCAGCCGACTATCCCTTACAGCCATTGAATCCATTGTTTTATCCCTTCTTTTGTACCATACCATCTGGTATGCGGTGTTGGAAGATGTCCTGCATCTGCAATAGTAACATTTTCAGCACCTTCAAGAAAACAGCTTTCTGCAGGAACAATCCCGTCTCCCCCCACCCTGCCATTCTCCTGAACGCTTCTGTAAAACTTGAAACACATTTTTTCAACAAAACCTCCATCATCATTGCCATGATACTTATCGCAAGCGACAGAAACAACACGACAACGCTCAAAAAAATCCTTTTGCAGATGGCTGAAAATAAAATCCGTCTTTATCTTCGCATATCGCTCATGAGTATGAAACGGTGTGCCCAAAGTAACCAGCTTCGAAACCCTCCCCCGGGTACGATAAACATCACCCTGAAATGGCTCTTCAAGAAGATAAATCATCGCCACGGTTCCCCCGCCGCTGTGAGCCACAAGCGTCACTGGTTCATTGGGAAACTTCCTCTCCATCTCCCTGACCGCCCCGTCAACAACCTTCATCACCCGGTTTGTTGATTTTTCCGGCGAAGGAGGAAAGCCTGTCCAGTCAACAAGCGTCACCGGTGCCACAGCAACCCGCTCTCTGGAAAGATAGCCTGCAAGCACCTCCTTCATCGGATCATAAAAGCTATCCCAGAAAAGCACACCGGGAATTATTACTACAGGATTTTGCGATACCCCGTTCATGAGAGTTCAGATTTATGTTGCACTGCTGAAACTGACTCGCTGCCTGGCTACCTACCTTTTTTCAAGCAAATTTTTTCAACACTTCAAGCAACAGGCTGACACCAAAACCTGTCCCCCCATTCACCTTGCCAGCACCCTTGGGCGCAAATGAAGGACCTGCTATATCAATATGAGCCCAATTTTTATGACCATCAATAAATTTCTCAAGAAATTTGGCCGCCGTAACCGTGCCCGCTCCACGCCCACCGGTATTGTTGACATCAGCAACATCCGACTTTATCTGCTCCGCATACAAATCCCATAGCGGCAAACGCCACACTTTTTCACCAGAGTGCTCACCCGCCTGAAAAATAGCATCAGCCAACTTGTCATTGTTGCTGAAAAACCCGGCAACAGAATAACCGAGCGCAACAATACAGGCTCCGGTCAGCGTCGCAATATCAATAATCACATCAGGCTGGTACTTCTTCTTGCCGTAGGTCAGCGCATCGGCAAGAATCAAACGACCCTCGGCATCAGTATTGCCAACCTCAACGGTAATTCCCGAATAGGTGGTGATAACATCTCCCGGTCGCTGAGCCATGGGACCTGGCATGTTGTCGGTAGCCGGAATCAACCCGATAATGTGTACAGGAAGGCGAAGACGGGCTGCTGCCTCAATCGCTCCCAGAACGCTGGCAGCACCCGACATATCCGACTTCATCTCACCCATATTTTCCGATGGTTTGAGCGAAATACCGCCGGAATCGAAGGTGACTCCCTTGCCGACCAACGCAACAACACTTTTCGCCTCCCCTTTTGGCTTGTAGTCAAGAATAATAAAGGTCGGAGGATGATGGCTCCCCTTATTGACCGCAAGCAGGCCGCCCATACCAAGAGCCTCTATCTCCTGCTTGTGAAAAACAGTCACATCATACCCGTATGTTTTACCAGAATCCTCTGCCGCTTTGGCAATATCAACAGCCTGCAGATAGTTCCCGGGAAGATTGACCAGATCTCTTGCAATTTTCTGGCACGACCCAACAATGCGGCCCTCGGCAGCACCTGCTTCACTCTCAGCAACAGCTCCTGAATCAACCCTCAAAAGAAGCTCAGTAATCCCTTTCGACGATTCACCCGACTCTTTTTTATCGAGCTTGCCGCTTTTCAGGCGATCAAACCGGTAGGAACCACCATAACAGCCCTCAACAAAAGCGGCCGCAAGCGTTGCAACACTCTTACCAGTCGTAACGGCCAGCGCCTCAATAGCCGAACAGTCAAAGGCAATGTTGTCGATCTTCATCTCCACAGCTCTGGATGCAAAAGAGCGTGCCGCTTTCCGCCAGTCATCAAGAGTTACGGTTTCTCCAAGCCCAAGCAGCGCAACCCTTGATGCAGAGCACTTACCACTCTCACCATACACAACCACAATTTCACCAGCCTCAGCCTTGAAATCTTTCAAAACCTGCGCGTCAATGCCGAAAGCCGCAAGCCTCGGTGCAGCCTTCGCTTCCAACTCACCACTACTGAACGGCAGAGCAAGAAAAGCGCTCTCCACACCGGCAAGATCAGTTGTTGTTACTGTTATTTTCATAGGAATGCAAAAATCAATGTTAACGGTAGTACAGTTACGCTTTATTATTCTTAAGAAAGAGTCGCAAATCTTCAAGCAAAACCATCTGAGCCTTGTCGGAAGAGAACTGAAAAAGACACCCGGCAGCATTCATGTGGCCGCCGCCCCCATACTTCTTGGCAAACTGATTGACATAAATCTCACCGCGCGACCTGAAACTCGCCTTGGTTCTACCGTCCTGCATCTCGACAATAAGCACGGCAATACGAACCGAAGGAACACTGAGAAGATAACGAATGATAAGATCGGTATCGAACAATTTACTTCCCGCAGCCTTAATCATATCCTGCGAAATGAAGAGCCACGAAATATCGCCCTCATCAAGAATGGTAATTGCACTCAAGGCCGCACCAAGAAGTTTGAGCGCCGAGGTTGTCAGGGAGTTGTAGATCCGATCATAAATTGCCGAAGCATCAGCCCCCTTCGCCACAAGGTCTCCGGCAAGCTGATACACATAGGGTGTTGTTTTGGGAAATCGGAATGAGCCGGTATCCGTCATGACGGCAACATAGAGCGCCTCAGCCACTTCCGGGGTAAAAAGTTCACGACCAAGCCGCTCCTGAAGCGCATAAACAAGGCCATAAACAAGCTCGCCGGTCGAAGAGGCATAGTTTTCACACACCATCACATCAGTAAAATCCTGTGGCTCAAGATGATGATCGACGCAGACAATTTTCAGGGCGCCCAGCTCTTTTGCAAATTTCACATGAGGCCAGAGCGAACCCATCCTGTCGTGCATGTTGGCATCGAGCAAAAAAACAACATCACAGAGCGAAAGTTCCTGGATCGCCTCCTCACTCTTTTTGTCAAAAAGGGTTATAGGGTAGAGCTTCTTTAAAAAGAGGTAATTGGGCGGAACTTCCGTAGGGTTGACAATGGCTACCTCCTTGCCGAGCGCCTTGAGCACCCTTGCAAGCGCAACCTCGCTTCCGAGGCCGTCACCATCAGAATTTTCATGGGTTGTAAGAACAAAATGCTGATTCTCAAGGATCGCATCGATGACCGGAGACCATTCTGCGGCACTTAGCGTCCGACCATACTCTGGTACTATCATTAGTGGGTTGTAACTTTTAAAAAAAGAGTTCCAGACTCCCCCCACTACTTTTATGCGAGTAGCCGCGAGGTTATCGAAAGATAAAAGATAAACAGAAAAAACCGGCGGGAATATTTTTTGAAGTGTACAATGTTTTTCACTTCAGGAAATCTGCACACTCACCAGCTCATGGGCGTTTTATATTATGAGGAGTTACACTCTCTTCGTGTTGCAGTTGTGGAGGGAAAAGGTTCCCTTTTTGATTGCTATCAGCCCCAAGCTCTTCCGGTTTCGTGAGTGAATGGCAAAAAAAACAGACCCAAGCTTGTTCTTTCTTAAAATTAATACTAATCTGATGCGTCGCTTTATATGTTTTTTTATCTCTAATCACGGCACATGCGGGTTCTCTTTTACCTCCACTACATGCCCAACTATTCAGGTACAGCTATGACTCCCGCCCACACACACCCTCACAGCGTTGTAAGAGCTGTGAGGGCCTGCAATGACTCTATTCTATGAACTTCAATACTATGAGGTATTAACATGAGCGCCTTGTTGAGGACATGCGAAACAGCTTTATCTACACGCCGACTATTTCCTGCAAATCTTTGTCATGGATACTGTCATGAAAACTGATAATCTTCATCCATTAGAACGATCTAAGTTGCGGAGGCAGGCTGAGGAACGACTGAAAAAAAACGATGTCACTCCTGATTTTTTCTGCTCGAAAGAAGAATTGCAGCGTGTGGTGCAAGAGCTCTCGATTCACCAGATTGAGCTTGAGATGCAGAATGAAGAGCTTCAGGACTCAAGGGATGAAATCGAAAGGGAACACAAGCGCTACATTGATCTCTACGATTTTGCGCCGGTCGGCTATCTGACGCTTGCTCGGGACGGCACGATACTGGACGCAAATCTTACCATGTCCAGAATGCTCTCTCTTGAGCGTTCGAGTCTGCTGGGTGCCCGTTTTGGAGGCTTTATTCCCCAACAAGACCTCATGGTATTTAACCGCATGGTAGACAGGGCATTCCAGAGCAGAACGCAGGAATACTGTGAGATTATGATTGTGAGCATTGGTACCACGAAAAAGCCCTCCTCCCCTCCGAAGACTTTTCGCCTTGATGCCATAATCAGCGATAATCTGAAGGAATGCCGCCTCACACTTACCGATATTACCGATATCCGGCATGCTTTAGACGCTCTGAAAAAGAAAGAAGCACAGTACAGACGCTTGTTTGAAGCCGCACAGGAAGGAATTATAATACTCGACTACAAAAGCGGCAAAATCGTAGATGCCAACCCATACATAGTTCATCTTATGGGCTTTTCCCTTGATGAAATCGCAGGTAAAGAGCTTTGGGAAATCGGGTTTATTCTGGATAAAAAGCTGGCTCAAAAGGCATATCTGGAACTGCAAACGAACAGTTTTATCCGTTATTCCGATTTACCTCTCCAACACAAGAGCGGCAAGGTCATTGACGTTGAGTTTATCAGCTACGTCTATGATGTCGACGATGACAAAGCGATCCAGTGCACCATTCGTGATATCACTCTCCAGAAACAGTCGCGGGAGTATGAAAAGAGGCAGAACGAAATGATCAAACAATTGGCCATGCACGACTCCCTGACTGGCCTGCCAAACCGCCGTCTACTCTCTGAGCGCTTATCGCTGGCGCTCGCCCAATGCCGACGGAACAACGCAATGGCAGCCCTGTTAATCTTTGATCTGGACAAATTTAAACTTGTCAACGACTCCTTTGGTCATGCAGTCGGCGATACCCTTTTACAGGAAGTTGCAGCCCGCTCAGTGGCAACCATGCAACGAAGCACAGACTCAATCAGCCGCCTCGGCGGTGATGAATTTGTCATCCTGTTACCGCAAATCGTTGCCATATCTGATGCGGTTACCATAGCAGAAAAAATTAGAAAAAAAATAAAAAAATCCTACAACATCGAAGGCCATACCCTTGATATTTCATGCAGCTTCGGTATCGCAATTTACCCTGATCACGGCGAAAACGAACTAACGCTGATGAAACATGCCGACGAGGCTATGTACCGTGCAAAAAATCAGGGGGGTGATAAGGTAACGGTATTTGAAACCGATGCAATCCCACCTGAGGTGCATGACGTTTAGTATATGCCACCTCAACCGGATCTCTCCCAAGGGCATATTATCCTTAATACCAATCAGGCTTTTGCTTCCGGGTTTAACAAAACCCGGGAAAAATTCTTTTGCCTGATTTTTTTTGATTTTCTGCCACCGGAAGTTTGAGCCGCACGAATGAAAATGGTACAAAAAGCAGTGCTTGTCGCCAGGCCGCCTTTGACGATAAAGATGCCGGACGGCGTGGGCAAGCAGAAGCAAGCCCGGAAATTATGACTTTTGAGCACCATAAAGGGCTTTGCAAGCGCGTTCTTCTCACTCAACAGTGTTCGATTGACAGATTGAATGATTGATATCTTGCAAGAACGAAATATTAACAGAAAAACAAGTTGCTTGATTGAAATATTTCAATATCGTCACATCTCAATATTGTAATACCTTCATAAAAAAAACTTATAATTGCACAGGATGCTGTTGGTTATAGCGATTGACAACCTCAAAATCCCCTGTCGCAATGTCTACGAGTAAACGATTGGCCATAATAATCGTGTCGAAAACATCTCAGGCAGAATCATAAACCGCACACAATTTCTCATTGCTTTTTTTGAACCAGTGAGGCTGATGCTTCGACAGAAAACAATTCTGCCTCATCATAAAAAAAATACGTAAAACTATGGTAATTGAATTTTGTCGTGCTTGATTGAGCTTTTGTATAAAATTTATTATGTAAAGTAAATCTCCACAAAAAAAAATCAGTAGTTCATCAGTCGCTGAATTTCCAGTAAACCGAGATCAATACTGTGATTAAGTTTTACTGCTTTATTAAAGGGAACCTGCATAATTTTTTCATTGATGAGTCCGATCATGATACTTTTTTGGTCATCAAGCAATGCTTCAACGGCAGCAACCCCTATTCTTGTGGCATTGATCCGATCTTTAGCTGACGGACTGCCTCCTCGCTGAATATGACCAAGAATAGTGACCCGTACATCAAGATCAGGGTGTTCTAATTTTACTTTATCTGCGATCTTCAAAGCCCCTCCCATTTCATCTCCTTCAGCAACAATAATAATGCCGCTACTCTCCTTCTGCTTATATCCTTTGTTCAAAAACCATTCCAGCTCTGCATGCTGTTCCGTTGATTCTGGTATTAAAATCACCTCAGCCCCGGAGGCAATACCGCTATTCAATGCCAGCAAACCCGCTTCATGACCCATTACTTCAACGAAAAAAATCCGTCCGTGTGATCTTGCGGTATCTCTGATTTTATCAACAGCGTCAACGACAGTGTTCAATGCTGTTTCGTATCCAATGGTATAATCTGTGCCATAGATATCATTATCAATAGTCGCAGGAATGCCGACAAACGAAATATCAAATTCCTGCGACATCTCCATCGCTCCACTAAAAGAGCCGTCACCACCAATGACGACAACAGCATCAATTTCAGCGCGTTTCAAGTGTTGATAGGCTTGCAGGCGTCCTTCAGGAGTTTTGAATGCCTCACACCTGGCCGTTTTTAAAATTGTTCCGCCTGATTGAATAATCCCGCTGACATCAGAAGCTTTCAGCGGAATAAAATCACCGTCAATCATACCCTGATACCCATGACGAATCCCGGTGACTTTCAGCTTGTTGGAAATGGCTGCACGAGTTACAGCACGAATGGCAGCATTCATTCCCGGAGCATCACCACCTGAAGTAAACACGGCTATTTTATGTAATGTTCTTTTGTTCGGCAGAACGTCGGAGCTAATATTTTTTATTGTCATCACTATGTTTGTTTACGTAATAAAGGGCAACCAACAAAATCCAGTATATAACATGCATTAATAAAAGCTGAAAATCAATCACTTACCACGCGAGTTTACCTGGCGGGCAAAGAATGCGTATGATTAAGAAGATGTCGGTAAAATCTTGACCGACACTCCAGTTGTTTTGGTTTCATGGAGTGCATCTACCACTTAAAATAGTAATATCCGGTATAAAATAAATCCAGGCAAGACTCTGAACATTAATCTTCTGAAAAATGAAATCATACCACAAGGAACTCTGGCTACAGGTACCTGCAAGAATGGATTTTGTCAATATCACTGGCGACGTTGAGCATGCTCTTCAGGAGAGCGGCATTCAGGAGGGACTCTGCCTGGTCAACGCGATGCACATAACCGCTTCGGTCTTTATCAATGATGACGAACCGGGGTTGCATCAAGACTACAAGCGCTGGCTTGAGGAACTGGCTCCGCATGAACCGCTAAGCCGCTACCAGCACAACAGAACCGGAGAGGATAACGGCGATGCACATCACAAGCGCCAGATTATGGGTCGGGAGGTTGTTATTGCCGTCACAAAAGGGCGTCTGCATTTTGGTACCTGGGAGCAAATTTTCTATGGGGAGTTTGACGGCAAGAGAAAAAAACGGGTGCTCATCAAAATTATCGGCGAATAAACCCCTTTTGAACACACTAAACTTAACACCTCCCGGGATTTCTCTTCACTGCGAACGGTGAAATGTTTTTGCCTGTTTGTTTATGGTGCACAGGTATGTCAGGTTGTCTGGTTCCGGTTAAAATTAACAGGTATTCATGCTTAAAAAACTGTTTATGAACAAGGTGTTGACGGTCTCCGCCCTCTTCGCCATCTCGCTGGCCCTTTACAGTATTGACTTCAGTATTTTCGGCAACATGAGGGAAATATCCGCCAGCTTTGTCGGTAATCTCGCTTTCCTGCCCATTTACATCATCGTCGTCACGCTTCTCTTCGAAAGGGTGCTGAGGGAAAAGGAGCGCCAGTCGGTAATGAGAAAACTGAACATGGTCATCGGTGTCTTTTTCAGTGAATTCGGCAACCGCCTTCTGAAAGAGTTGTCGGAACACGTGATTGGAAGCGAGGAGCTAAAAAACCGTCTGCGTATAACCGCATCATGGAAAAAACAGGATTTTGACGCAGCGCTCGACTATCTGCGCCGAAGCAACCAGAGGATCAACATCGATAGTGACGCACTCCCCTGCCTGAAGCAGTTCATGGCTGGAAAACGGAGCTTCCTGTTGAGCCTGCTGGAAAACCAGAATCTGCTTGAGCATGAAAATTTTACTGACCTTCTCTGGGCAGCGTTTCATATCACTGAAGAGCTCGAGGCCCGGGAGTCGTTCGATCGTCTTCCTCCGAGCGACAAAGAACACATCAATGGCGACATAAAGCGGGTTTTCGGTCATCTCATCCGGGAATGGGTCCTCTATATGCAGCATCTCAATGAGGATTACCCCTATCTTTTCTCTCTGGCAGTTCGTCTCAATCCCTTGATCGACTCGCCAGATCCGGCGGTGTAGGCAAAGGAGCATGTGTTTTTGGATCAGGAGCTGCGAGCCGTCGTTCAGGATGCCGAGTTGAGTAAGCGTTTTGTTGACAAGCTGGTCAGGGTGAATGTGTTGAATGGTGACGAGAAGTGGATATACATTCACGTTGAAGTACAGGGTACAAAGCAAGCTGAGTTTGCAAAACGCATTTTTGTCTATAACTACAGGATTTTCGACCGATATGACCGGCCAGTTGCCAGTTTGGCCGTGCTGGCGGATACACACAAGCAGTGGAAACCCACCTCTTACAGCTTGACAGTGCTGGGGTGTAGTCATACCTTCAATTTTCTGGTGGCCAAGCTGACCGATTACGAAGAGCGACTTGATGAGCTGCTGGAATCAGATAACGTTTTTGGATGGATTACCGCAGCTCATATCCTGACCCAAAAAACCAAAAAGCAGGATCAGGAACGCTACGCGGCAAAAATCCGTTTACTGCGAATACTCTACCAGCATCAATGGGATAAACAACGTATCATTGATTTATTTTATATTTTAGATTGGTTGATGCAACTGCCCGAATGGTTGAATAGCAAGGTCTGGCAAGAACTTGAAACAATCGAGGAGAATGAAAACATGGAATACATTACAAGTGTAGAACGAATTGGCATGGTCAGGGGCGAATCCAGGATACTGAAAAAGCAGCTTGAGTGCCGTTTTGGTCTGTTACCCGAATGGGTTTCAGAGCGATTAAAGTGTGCAAAATCAAAGGATCTGGAAGCGTGGTGTGAAGCAGTTCTCACAGCTCCGACTCTGGAAGCTGTTTTCAAAAAATCAGATGTGCCGTAACAAGAGCTGAAATTCACAACAGGCTCTGGCGGGAGGCTAAAACCGAGCACAGAAGACGATTCAAATGAAAATCAGGCGGCTCCCTCCGTACTGGATAATTTGAATGTTTGGATATCACCGAATATTCACCGCCCAGACGACACCGCAACCCAAAGCGCCCGCAACTGACAACAAAACAACAAGCACAACAGAGCAACCCCGGGTCGTTCGATAATAAACCCGGTTGTAAAGCGCCTTCTTGGGATTGGTTATCCAGCCATAACCGCGAGGAACCTTGAAGCCCAGAGACTGGCGAACGTACCGCTTCCACGACGTTCGGGCAGCAATGCGCTTTTTAAGCGACGGTATTCTGAAACCAACTTTCATGGCAACCGGATTATTTCGTTATAGATTTTGATAAAGTAATTTTTCATTACATTGCAAGCAGAACACAAAAGCTCTGAATTATGACTGATTGGCAAAAACGCATTACGATTAATACCGAACAGTGTGGTGGGCGACCATGCATAAGGGGATTGCGTATACGAGTAATCGATATCCTCGACCTGTTGGCGAATAG
>CAIQGA010000141.1 GCA_903871235.1 uncultured Chlorobiaceae bacterium | reverse complement strand
TGTATGATCTCCCGTTTTTTGATGAACCAATTCAGGCATGGCGGCACGGCCCTGTATGCCCTGATGTTTACCAAAAATATAAAAGCTATGGAGCGCGTCCCATAACAGAGCACAACGATGAAGATTTCACAAAAACCTTCACAAAAGATCATCTGGATTTGCTTGATGAAGTCTATTCAGTTTTTGGTCAGTTTGCAGCCTGGAAGTTACGCGACATGACCCACGAAGAAGAGCCCTGGAAAAACCATGAAGCACTGGCTGAAGAAATTCCACAAGAAGAGATGAGGATTTACTTTAAAACGCGGCTCAACTGACTCATTGATGAGTAAAGGGCAAAATAGAGGTAAAATCAAAGCGCCCGAAGCCAATAAAGGCGCTCATTTTACAGCGTTTAAAACACAGGATTATAATAAAATACCGGTTCTTTTCTCCCTCAGGCACATTCAAAACGGCAAATACTGCTTCTCACAATTAGATCAAAAACAAAAAAGCGATTTTGCCGACGCGCTTTTCAGGCGTAAAGATTTTACCTGGAATGATTATCATCAAAATTCAAAACAAAAGCTTGGCTGCGAACTTCTTTCATTTGATTGCCTTAAAATAGCCTCAAAGCCAATCTGTATCACTGAAGACCTCGACAAAGTCATCGTTATTCGATTCTCAGACAATGATGGCCGAATCGTCGGTTTTAGAGAACAAAACATCTATTACGTTCTCTGGATTGATTGCCGTTTTGAGCTGTATGATCATGGTTCTTAGACGGGAACGCCTCTTCCTTGATTCCCCAACGACCTCTTTTTCAATATTGTTCATCTCTTGAACACCCGGGCACTGTTTTCCTCAACCTCCTCCCGTTTACATTTACCCTTGGCAAAAGCCAGGTACACACGCGCCCGCCACCGCGCACCCTCATGCGAATGGTAACGGTGGATAATTGGAAAAAATCAACCGCCAAACTGCTGTAAATCAGAGCCCTTGTGTATATTGGCAATCAGTTATCCCTCTCCCTGTGGATTCCATAAAGAAGGCTGTCGATAAAGGCAGGGTATAAAAAAGAAACGCTCCCAACCAAAGTCGAGAGCGTCAGACCGGAGATGCTATCTCTGGTGATGTTATGCTTCCAATATAAGCGATAGTGATGAATAAAGAAAACACTCACCATGCAAAAGAAAGGGTTCAGGTCTATGTTGATGGATTTAACCTCTATTTTGGTATGCTCGAAGCAGGGTATGACTACTGTAAATGGTTAAACCTGAAACTGTTGGCAACAAACCTGCTGAAGCCGAATCAGGAACTGGTTTGCGTAAAATATTTTACCAGTAGAGTCAGTGACAACCCTGACAAGCAAAAACGGCAAACAACCTATATCGAAGCGCTTGAGTCAGAAAGAGTACATATCTTATACGGTCATTACCAGAGAAATACCATAGAATGCAAGCGTTGCGGGAATATGTGGGCCTCCTACAACGAGAAAATGACCGATGTCAATATTGCTACTCAGATGCTGATAGGGGCCTATCAGGACGAGTACGATATGGCCATGCTCATATCCGGTGATAGCGATCTGGTCCCGCCTATTCGTCAAATTCATGAACTCTTTTCGAGGAAAAGAGTCTTTGTGGCATTTCCACCAAAACGGCATAATCAATCTGTCGCATTGGTTGCAAAAGGTTCAATGACAATCGGACGAAAAAAACTGGTTGAGAGCCAGTTCAGCGAATCGGTGAAAAAACGAGATGGTTTTCTTCTGCGAAAGCCAACCGGCTGGCAGTAAACGCTTCTCAACGAA
The DNA here is from genome assembly GCA_903871235.1 of uncultured Chlorobiaceae bacterium. Lineage (GTDB taxonomy): Bacteria > Bacteroidota > Chlorobiia > Chlorobiales > Chlorobiaceae > Chlorobium. The sequence goes on along the minus strand of CAIQGA010000141.1, from coordinate 1,898 downwards.
CATCTTCCTTTTCGACGACGTAAAATGATGTAACTTCCCAATGAAAAGTCAAGGCCATGTCCTCTTTGCATAACGCCCAGCAGGTTGTTTCAAAAAAAAGGGTAGCCGACCACGGCGAAGTTTACACCAGCAAGCGTGAAGTCAATGCAATGCTCGATCTCGTAAAAAATGAAACAGAACGGATTGAGTCACGGTTTCTGGAACCCGCCTGTGGAACGGGCAATTTCCTGGCTGAAATCCTTGACCGGAAACTCACGGTCGTGCACTCACGATACGGCAAAAACCAGCTTGAATACGAACGGTACGCCGTCCTTGCAGTATCCTCTCTCTACGGAATTGACATTCTGGAAGACAATATCAAAGAGTGCCAAACACGGATTTTTAACAGTTTTGAGCAACCCTACACTGCTCTATTTAAAGATACGGTTCAACAAGAGTGCTTGACTGCCGTTCAATACATCCTTGAACGCAACATCATACAAGGCGACGCCCTTACCCTGAAGACGGTTGGCAAGAATCCGCAGCCGATTGTTTTTTCCGAGTGGTCTCCAGTCAACGGCAGCATGCTCAAACGCCGCGACTTCGCCTTCAAAGAGCTGCTCAACCATCAATCATACAAAGAAACACCCCTCTTCTCAGACAGCGGCGAAGACGTGTTTCTCCCCACACCAGTGAAAGAGTATCCCTTGACTCACTATTTAAAGATTGCCGATGCTGAACAGCGGTAGTTACAATCCTGATGTGCTCACCTGCCTTGCCAATTTGAGCAACGACGAGGTTTTTACCTCTCCGCAACTGGCGAACCGAATGCTTGATCTCCTTCCTCGTGGTCTTTGGCAGGATAAAAAAGCAACTTTTCTTGACCCCGGTTGTAAGTCTGGTGTTTTCCTCCGCGAAATTGCAAAACGCATGGATGATGGCTTGGAAACTCAGATGCCTGATCGTCAGCAGCGAATCAACCATATATTTAAGAATCAACTTTACGCCCTTGCTATTACTGAATTGACAGCTATGCTATCGCGCCGTTCAGTTTACTGTTCCAAAACCGCCAATAACAAGTATTCCGTTTGCGAAACGTTTGATAATTCGTCAGGTAATATTCGATTAGACCGGGTTGTGCACACATGGGAAAATGGACGTTGCCTGTATTGTGGAGCGAGCCGAGAAGCCTATGATCGCGGCCCCGGTCTCGAAAGCCATGCATATTCATTCATTCACATCGAAAATCCAGAGGAGTTATTCAATATGAAGTTCGATGTCATTATAGGTAATCCGCCATACCAATTGGGCTCTGACGGCGGAACTCGAGATATACCTATCTACAACAAGTTTGTGGCACAGGCAACGAAACTAAACCCGCGTTTTTTATAGATGATCATTCCTTCTCGCTGGATGTCAAGTGGTCTGGGGCTATCTGAGTTCCGAAGCACAATGCTCGGAGATCGCAGAATCCGGAAGCTTATAGACTATCCTGTCGCAAGTGAGGTGTTCACTGGTGTAGAGGTAAAGGGAGGTATCTGTTATTTTCTGTGGGATCGCGATAATGAAGGCGATTGTGAGGTTACAACGATAAGAGGTGACAATGTGTTTGGACCGATAAACCGTAACCTTGGTGAATATGATGTGTTCGTCCGTGATAGTCGAGCACTTAAAATTCTGCACAAAGTTCAGCTTAGCTTCTGCGCAAAAATAACGGAGACCTGAAAGGTAAGTTTGTGACATGCTATCAGGCAGACCGAAGCATCTGGAAAATCAGAAGGGCTCCAAGGTGGAAGAAAGAGGACTTTATCGAATCAGTGATATCAGAAAAAAACAAAGGCCGCTGATTTGCTACGCTGGTACAGCAGACCGAGACCTCGATAGATTCAAAGCCGATAGGCCATGAATTCGCTTACAAC
>CAIQGA010000140.1 GCA_903871235.1 uncultured Chlorobiaceae bacterium | reverse complement strand
GTAAATTCGTTGAATGACTGAGTGATCTCGGCCTGTTGCTCAGGTAAAAGCGCACTGAATTCAGCCATACTGCAAAGGCGATCCTTAAGTGCCTGGGATGTTGCCTTTGCACTGGATATTTCGGCTTCAATTTGCGCCCCAACCTTTTCCTGCAGGCTATCCACCAGAGTTTTCGCCTGCTGCATGTGGTTCCCCTTGTAACATTCCGGATCCAGCAATGCTGCGGAGAGTAGCGCTGATTCATCTCCATGGATGTAGGCAAAATTCGGTTCCTGATCCCGAACCATTTTCCGGGCAGAATCAAAAATGCTTTTTTGCGAGCCGCTCATGAACTTGCGGATGGGGTCGATAACCTGTTCCTTCAGGTCAAGCAACAGATCAACCTCTTTGAGGAAATCAGTAAGGTACCATGTATAGGGTTTTCCGCTCACCGATTTCAGTTTTTCAAGCACCGGATTCAATGCATTCATGAACGGGTAGAGCGAGGCTTGTGCTGCATAAGGAGCCAGTTCAAGCATTGATTTCTGCAAGGCTTCACCGGTTTCCCTGCTGAGAGCCCTGGCTTCACTGGCAACTGGAGAAGCATCAAAAAACTCTTCATAAAACTCTTTCAGGTTGCGAACCTGCGAAGGGGTAAAATCAGCCTGTGGCACCAGAATAACATTGCCATGGCCGTGCGTATTGCGCAATGCCAGTTCGAGTTCATCATCTTCAAGGGTATTGCTTTCTGAACGGGCTTCAACCTTTCCACGTGCACAGAGTTTGGCAAGGGTGCAGAGCACTGCGGCAAAGTACCAGCCATTTGGTTTGCGTTCAAATTTTTCAAGCAGGAGCTTCAGTGTTGTGCGAACACCACTCCGGTTATTGCTCTGGATGAAGGCAAGCACCTCCTGCTCTGATTCCGCTAATGAAGCAAGATCAGTTCCAAACAATGCCTCCTGATTTTGCCGGAGACAACCCGCAATATCGTTTTCAGAATAGGTAATGCCGCGCAACATGCGGAGGTTGGGATAGGCCTGTATGATCAGTTGATGAAAACCCCGGATGATCCTGCTTTGAGGATCTTCACTGCCAATTTCAATCTCACTGCCACCCACAAAAAGTTTGGCCCGTCCAAGGAGGGTTTGCAGTCGCAACTGCAACTCCCTGTATCGATCCCGGTTCTGATCGCCTTTGTTGGTCAGTATGCGGGTAACAGCCTCTTGCTGGGCCGTTGTGATGTTCTGGCGGATATACTTTTCGGTCTGTTTGTACAGGATGATATCCCGCATGAGTCGATCATCAGGAGGCATCAACACCAGAAGTTCATCACGACCCATGCTCTGCATCTTCAGGATGAGCTCGTTCTCGGCGTTTTCATGGAATGGGGTGACCACATGAATGGTCAGCTCGTATTCACGGCCATGCAGACGATCATCAAGTTTTCTGGAATAGGGATAATCCGGCCCGTTGTTATTGTAGCGGATCTTTCTCTGCTTGATGACATGATCGAACACAATCTTTTCCAGCTCTGAGGCAACTTCCGTGGATTCAACCTCCGTGCTCTTGATCTCCTTTTCAATATCTTTTTCCTCGTCGGTGAGATACTCGTAGAGTTCACCATTCCGCTTGATGTAGGTCTGCTGTTCCAGATAGTTCAGCACCTCTTCAACATGCTTGCGCAATTGGGGCAACTCCTGACTGAAGCCATCGAACATCAGAACGCACAGATTTCGAAGTGACGGCTTGAACTCCTTGACATATTTAACAAGGAAAAGGGCTTTCAGCACTTTTAAGGCGAAGTCATTGCCCAGTTGCCGCTCTGCTGCGAGAACCGCTTTTTGCGTCTGAGCCTTTAATGCCGTTTGAATACCCTCAAACATCAGGTCAAAAGAGGCCAGTTGACCAATCTCATAACCACTGATCTGCATGGCGACTTGCTGGAAGACACCAAGCATCGAACGCTCACCAACCGAGCTGTGCTTGCCTTCAAAGGCATTGTGACGTGAAAGGTTCTCAATGGCCGACTGAAACAGTTCAAATTGATAGGGAACAAAGGGATAGCTTTGAATAAATTCCTCCCGATCCTTATAGTTCTTGTAATCGCGTGTTCCATCGGTGAAACTAAAAAGCGTACCGAAATTGTTTGACTCCCGGTGGTAGAGGTCAGAAACGAGTTCTGTTCCCTCTTCGGTTTTGGCCAAAAGCCGTTTCTGAATGACCACAGCTACATCGGTGCTGGTCAATGGCATTTTGGTGGCAAAGCGCCCCATGATTTTCGAGAAGTCATTACTCTGCTGACGGTTCATTTCACCAAGTACCGTGCTCATGTCGTTCTGGGAGGTAACAATGATCCAGGCTCGACCTCGACTTTTGGTGGCAAGACTTTCGGCAATGGTTTGGAGGTTGGTCATCAGCTTAACATTTTCGGCGATATATTGCCCCACCTCGTCTACAAAGAAGTTCAGCCGGAAACCGGGTGATTGCTTGTTGATATAGGCGTTGACCTGATCGGCGAAATCCTCAATTGAAACCCGGTACTGACTTCTGTATTTATCGAGAATACCGATAGCAACAGCATCTGACTCTCCGGTAGCTTCGGCGTATGCTTTAGCAATATTCTGCGATTCGAGCAGTGCTTGCTCACGCCCCTGTTGCCACTCTTTTCCGGTATGAGAGAGGTAGGCTGTTGTGAACTTTTTATAGAGGCCCCGGCTATCGAGCTCTCGTTCAAACTGGGCAATATGCCCCTGCTTTCCATAGTAACCGCACATTTCATCGAAAACCTTGACAAAGACAGCAAGCAGAGCATCGAACTGGGATTTGCTGATAACATCAGCTTTCTGGTCGATATTAAAGAGAATGCTTTTGGAGGGAATGGCGACCGCACGCTTGAGATCGGCTCGAAAAATCTCGTCATCAATATTTTTAGAGAGAAAGAGATCGAGTGTTTGCACACCATCTATCTCACGATTTTCAAGAAGCATGGCAAGTATCTTCAGCAAATGCGATTTGCCTGAACCAAAGAAGCCTGAGATCCAAACTCCATTGGCCCCTTCATAATTGATGTAGGCATCAAGAAATAACTTCAGACGTTTTTCAAGCTCACCGGTCAGGACATACTCTTCGATTTCAAGCCGAAGGCTTGCTTCATCATCCGCTTTGATGACCCCTTCAATCGGGCGTTCAACCGGCTTTTTGAAAATACTCTTAAGAATCATCCTGTTCTTTTCGTTTATGCTTCGCAATGAGAGATGTCGAACGCCCGGTAGTATTTGTCGTCATGTAACTTCCCGAAAAGATCGAGTGAAGCGCCTGATTCCTGGCAGTGTTCATAGGTGCCCGGAAAAAACATAATGGTCGGCTTCTCTTTTGCAGTGCTCTGCAGATTATTCAAAACGTTGTGCGAACGGATATAGGGGAACACCGCTCCGACACCTGAAAGAAAGAGAACATTAAAATCACTTTTCGCAAGTTTTATGGCTATGGCAGGTACCAGGTGAGCTTCGGGATCCAATACCCCCTGAAGCAGCTCTTTGAGCTGATCCTTGGAAACGGATTGCTCCATATCGAGGAGTCGCTCCCAGATGCCCCGCTCTTTGAGTATCTCGATGGAGAGATCGTATAAGTTAATATCCAACACCTTGACACCTGCCTGTTCAAGCCGGTTAAGAAGCTGTCGTTGAAGGCGCTCCATATCGACCGCCTGTTCAGGGGAATATGCACAGACGTAAAATGGAATCTCACCGTTGAGCGCTTTTTTTTCCAAAAAACGACGACTTGAAATGACGTTGAGCAAATGACTGATATCAGGAATCATTAGCTACTCCACTTTAGATCATATTCAAAGACCGGAAAGACAAAAACATCCTTGCGCCGCTGGCGAGGTATGGCTGCCAGAAACTGTTGACTCAACAGTGAAGCGTTGATGGTATTGCTGACTGTCAGAAGTTCGGCTTCCCGCAATATTTTGAACAAGACCTGACGCAACTTGTTTCTGGTCGTTGGCTTTATCTCTTCAAGTTCAGGATGCCACTCCGATTTTTTATTGAAAAAGAAATCGAACTCATCGTATTGAAGGTCATGCTTCAGGCCGATATATCGCTCTCGAATAACCTCTTCCGCAAACTCAGCAATAAAACGATAGTGGCGACAAACAGCGAGCCACAGAAGATATTTCTGCTCCTGAGTGCTTCCGGAAATCAGCAAATCGAGCTCCTTCTGATCAAGAGTTTTCAATCTTGAGATAATTTCACGGCATTGACGCTTCGATGTATTGAGTGTTCTTGACTGTAACAGGTTTTCGGAAAGCACCTGCTCTCTGACACTGTTCCAGTCGTTCAGCTCAATAAACAACATGGCCAAGGTCACCGATTCGCGATAAAAAAGACCGCCTGTTGTGAAAGCCATGCTGTACTTCTCTTTCTTCATTACTGACGTTGACTCATTTTATTCTTTTCTGTAGCTCCTCCGGCCTTCACCCATGTATCTACCTTCTCCTTCCTGAACTTCCAGAGAGGTACCATGCGATGAGCAAGCATTTGATTTTTATCAATCCACTTATAAACGGCCTCCGTGCTGATACAAAAGTAACTGCAAATCTAATTGATAGATACCTAACGGTCTTCAATATCCCTTAAAGCTATTGAAATCAAAAGAAACTATACTGAACCGCAATACAGCAACTTGAACAAGTTAACTATAGAATGCAAATGGATTTAAATATACAAATCTATTGCGTAGTTATAAGCTGTTTCGCCTGATATTGACCACCGTGACCTCATTGCTTGTAGCTGTGTTCGAAAAGGATGGAGATGCGGAGAAAAAGCAACCCACCCTCCACAAAAAAAGTACTCGTCCTGTGCAAAACAATTCATTCCACAACGACCAGCCCGCATGATTGAGAACCGTGAAACCCTGAAAAGCTGAATCCCGAACGAAGGAGTAACATTGGCAATCCATCTGCTACGGGATCGTAAAGTGTTGTCTACGCAGTTTTCTATTTGCTCTATTGTTGAAAATGTTTTAAGTTCGAAACAGGTAGGTTTTAGATACCGAAAACTGTATTTTATCAGCATTCGCTCTCATAACCAATAAACCATACACACCATGGCAAACTCAGCAGGCAATGACGTATCAGGGGCCGTCACCAACCTTTTGGAAACACTGGGGAAGCTTGCCCAGCAGCAGATTGATTTTCTGACCAGCGGAATCAAGGGCGCAGTGGGGCTCATTGAGCCTCTTGGCAAAACAGCGACTGATCTTGTCGGCTGCGTCATAAGCGCACTGAATCAGGTGTTACAAAGCGTTTCCACTGCTCTTGCGCCCAAAAAGTAAGAATTTTTTTCCGCAAAAGGCGCCTTGTACCTTCAGTATGAGGTGCCTTTTTTTGTTTTCCGCAAAAAAAATCTCGAAGTTGCCCTATGTCCATCCAAAAAAATATCGCCGCACTCTTCGACAACTGTTGCAGCAAGCCACTCACCATTACAAAAATTCAGGGCGACGCTTCAAGCCGTCAGTATTTCAGGGTTACTGGAGCGAATGGCTCTGCCGTTGCCTGCTATGATCAGGCACTGAACAGCTCATCGGTTGACACCTATCCCTTTCTGGTGGTGCACGACCTCTTGTCGCGGCACGCTCTTCCTGTACCGTCAATCATGGCCATTGATGCCGAAAAAAATCTCCTGCTTCTTGAAGATTGCGGTGAAGTGCTCTTACAAAACCTTTTTAATTCATCACAAGAGCAAACTCTTCCTGACCGGTACCGGGAGATCATCGATATTCTTGTACAGCTTCAGACAATAAGGGGACACAACAACCAGATACCCTTCAGCATAAGTTTTGATAAAGAAAAACTCATGTTCGAATTTGATTACTTTATCAAGTACGGCTTGAGTGACTACTTTGCACCAACATTCGATCAGGAGTTGATCGGGAAATTGCGATATGAGTTTGAATCAATTGCAGAACTCCTTGTCAAGCCGGAGCACTTTGTACTGAACCACCGCGATTTTCACAGCCGTAATATCCTTATTCACCAGAACAAACCGGTCATTATTGACTTTCAGGATGCCCGCATGGGTCTGCCTCAATACGACGCAGTCTCTCTGATAAAAGATTCCTATATCCAGCTTGACCGGTCATTGACTGATGAACTGAAAGCATACCACTATGAGGCACTCTCAAACAACGAATTGACCTCGATGAGCTTCGACGAATACCTCTTCTATTTTGATATCATGGCTTTTCAGCGAAATATCAAGGCTATAGGCACCTTTTGTTACCAAACCAGAATCGCAAAAAACAGCAGCTTCGAGCACTCAATTGCGCCGACATTGGCCTATCTCCCCGATTATATTGAAGCAAGAGATGAACTGAAAAAAGCAGGAAAACTCCTGCAAACCCTTCTTGAAGGGCACGGACGATGAAAGCATTTGTTTTGGCCGCAGGTCTCGGTACCCGTCTGACTCCCTTGACCGATCATACACCAAAGCCACTGATCCCTGTCCTCAATATTCCCAGCCTCTTCTATACCTTTTTTCTCTTGAAACAGGCTGGAATAAGCGAGATTATCTGCAACATCCATCATCACGGCGATGCTGTCAGGCGAGCGATCGAATCAAGCGAGCTTTCCGGGCTCTCCATCACCTTTTCGGAAGAACCCGTTATTCTCGGCACTGGGGGAGGACTGAAAAAATGTGAAAAACTGCTCAATGATGACAACTTTATTCTGGTCAACAGCGATATTATTACCGATATTGATTTCAAGGCGCTTATGCAGCAGCATCAGAGTTCCGGACGCAAGGGGACACTGACCCTCTTTGAAACACCCGAGGCGGCCATCATAGGATATGTCGGCGTTGAGGATGGATTGGTAAAAGACTTCAGAAACCTGCGCCATACCGGCCTTTGCTCCTCATTCATCTATACCGGAGCGGCAATTCTGAGTCCAGAGATTTTTCGTTTTATGAAAGCTGAATTTTCGGGAATTGTTGACACGGGTTTTACAGGACTCATTGATAACGGAGGGCTGAGCTATTATCACCACGAAGGGCTCTGGATGGATATAGGAACCATGCAGAACTACTGGCTCGCAAATATTGATACAAACTCCGGTATGCGTACTCTTTTTGAACCAATGCGGCTCGCAATCGGCCTCACACCGCACTCGATCTCTCCGGATGCTCTCATCAGCCCGGATGCCACGCTCTCAAATTCCGTCATCGGGGCAAGATGCAGCATCGGGGCGGAATGTATCATCACAAATTCCGTACTGCTTCCGGGAGTAACCATCAAGCCCGGAAGCACCATCATCAATGCCATTGTTGACCCCTACACTATCACCATCATGGAAAAAACGAAACAAAACAGGGAACAGAGATGATTGCAACAGGACTGGATATCCTGCTCAGGAAAAGTGAGCATTTTCAAAACAGGAAGATCGGACTGATCGTTAATCAAAGCTCCGTAACCCCCGAGCTGAACTACTCATGGAACGCACTGAAAGAGAGGGGGATTCAGGTCAAAATGATTTTTTCTCCCGAACACGGCCTCTTTGCGACCGAGCAGGACCAGATTGCCGTGAACTACCAGCCAGAATTGGGCTGTGAAATGGTCAGTCTTTACGGCGACTCGGCGGAGTCACTTCTTCCCGACAAGGCACTGCTCGACAATATAGACCTTATCCTTTTTGACATTCAGGATGTCGGCTCCCGCTATTACACCTATATCAATACGCTTGCGCTTTTCATGGAAGCCGTCGATAGCATGGATATCGAAATCATGGTGCTCGACCGCCCGAATCCGCTGGGAGGCACCATCGTTGAAGGGCCACTGCTCGACCCGGCATTCCGCTCATTCGTCGGAATTTTTCCAGTACCGGTACGGCATGGCTTGACCGCCGGTGAGCTGGCTCTCTTCTACCGCGACATAAAAAAACTCGATATCAATCTCAGCGTCATCAAGATGGAGGGATGGCAACGTTCCATGCTTTTCCCTGAAACAGGCCTGCCATGGATTCCTCCCTCCCCGAACATGCCGACCTTTGCCACGGCCGAGGTTTATCCCGGTATGTGCCTGTTTGAAGGAATAAACGCTTCTGAGGGAAGAGGGACAACAACCCCCTTCCAGCTCTCCGGCGCTCCCTTCATAAAGCCGGATGACCTTGCCCGCCGCTGCCGGGCATACGGCCTCGAAGGGGTTCTCTTTCGCCCGGTATGGTTCAAACCGACATTTCATAAATTCTGCAACTCTGTTATCGGCGGTCTCTGGCTGCAAGTGACTGACCACTCCCGCTTCCGCTCCTTTGCCACCGGAGTAGCCATGACGGCTGCGCTGCATGAGCTCTACCCTGAAGAGCTGCAATTTATAACCAGCGTCTACGAATTCAACGATCGCATACCGGCCTTTGATCTTCTTGCTGGAAATTCCACCATCCGCAACTCCATACTGAAGGGGTGCGATACCTCCCTTCTCCTCGACTCATGGAGAGGTGACGAAGCTGGATTTTTGCAAGTAAAGACTGATTTTCACCTCTACGAATAACCATAATCCAGAGATCAGGCAAACACAACGAACCAAAAAACAGCTCAATAAGACCGTTTTATTAATCTCTCTGAAAAAGCTCATGCAGACTATCGATCTTGCCATTATCATTCTCTTTCTGGCCGGCAATACCCTGTTCGGTCTCTGGCATGGTAAAAGCAACAAAAGTACCCGTGACTATTTTGTCGGCAATCATACTCTGCCATGGATAGTCTCAATGCTCTCCATTGTCGCTTCCGAAACCTCGGTACTCACCTTCGTCAGCGTTCCCGGTCTTGCCTTCCGGGGTGACTGGAGCTTTCTGCAGCTTGCCATGGGCTACATCATCGGCAGAATCCTTGTCAGCTTCATACTTCTGCCGATGTATTTCAAGCATGGCGTCAGCTCTATCTATGAAATCATCGGTATCCGTTTTGGCCCCGCCATGCAGAAACTTGCTGCGGTGATTTTTCTTGTTACCCGAACCCTTGGCGATGCCATCCGCTTTCTTGCTGCTGGTGTCGTTGTGCAGGTGGTCACGGGCTGGTCACTGCCCCAGTCTGTCCTGATCATCGGTGTTGTCACCCTCGTCTACACCCTCTCGGGTGGCATCAAGGCCGTGGTCTGGCTTGAAAGCTTTCAGTTTGCCCTCTACCTTATCGGAGGCATTCTCTCCATCCTCTTTTTGCTTCAAAGCATCAACATCACTATCCCCGAGATCGCAGCCTCGCTTGCCAACTCCGGCAAGCTGAAGATCCTCAATTTTGACCCTCATCTTTTAACCAACCCCTTCACTTTTTTCAGCGCATTTATCGGCGGCATCCTGCTTTCACTCTCATCGCACGGAGTCGACCACATGATGGTACAGCGCGTGCTCGGCTGCAAAAATTTGAAATCAGCCAAAAAAGCAATGATAGGAAGCGGCATTTTTGTTTTTTTCCAGTTTTCGGTTTTTCTTCTCGTTGGCTCCCTGCTCTCCATATTCATGCAGGGCGCACCAATGGAAAAAGATCGCGAATTTGCCTTTTTTATTGTTCACTACCTTCCGACCGGATTGAAAGGATTCTTGATCGCAGGCGTTCTGTCAGCAGCCATGTCTACACACAGCTCAGCAATCAACGCCCTGGCATCCTCAACAGTGACCGATATCCTTGGCGGAAAAAGTTCTCTTGGCCTCTCAAGGATAATCAGTCTTCTCTGGGCGATATTGCTGATCATCATCGCTCTGATGTTTGATGCAGGAGACAAGGCCATTATTATGGTCGGGCTTGAAATTGCATCCTTCACCTATGGTGGCCTGCTGGGACTCTTTCTCCTCTCAAAAAGCAAAAAGAAATTTCATCCGGCAAGTCTCGGCGTCGGACTTGTTGCAAGTATGGCCATCGTTTTTTTACTTAAATTCCTGGGACTCGCATGGACGTGGTATATCCTCGTCTCTGTCATTGTCAACATCATCTTTGTTTTTATCTTTGAAACTCTCATCATGCCCTTTATGACGAAAAATCAGCAGGCCAACGACAGCGGAGAAGTATAATCTGTTTCAGGAATTTTTTTTACAAAGTTTTTGGCGAATGAATAATCTTTTTGAAAAAAAGTTTTGAGAAACCGCAACAGGTAACATTTCATGCAAAAAGAGAGCCTAAAATTAGACTCCCAACAAGAGCAATTGCGAGCGGAAAATGCAGCCCTCAAAACAAAGCTCCATGCACTTGAAGAGCGAGCCTCGACTCTTGAAGCACAAAACCAGACGCTCAGCATGGTTGTGGAGGGAACACAGGCCGGATACTGGGACTGGAATGTCAAGACCGGGAAGCTGATCATCAATGCCGAATGGGCCTCTTTGATCGGCTATAGCCTCGATGAACTTCAACCGATCACCATCAACACATGGATAAACCTCTGCCATCCCGATGATCTGCCACTTTCCGGGCAACTGCTTGAAGAGCATTTTGCCGGAAAAAGCACTTTTTATGAAATGGAGCTCCGGATGCGCCACAAACTGGGCCACTGGATCTGGCTGCTCGACCGGGGAAAGGTCTTCGAGCGCGACACGGAGGGCCATGCGCTTCGCATGGTCGGCTCCCATCAGGAAATCTCCTTACGAAAAAATTCGGAAAAAGCGCTTGCCCACAGTCGGGAGTTCGAGCGTCTCGTAACAACACTCGCGAATCAGTTCATCAACCTTCCCTTCGACCATATTGATGAGATGATTTCAGGCACGCTTCAGCTCATCGGTGGATTTGTCAAGGCCGACCGAAGCTACATCTTCCAGTTCCATGATGATCTTCGCCTGATGGACAACACCCATGAATGGTGTGCAGAAGGCATTGAACCAGCAATCGACAAACTGAAAAAGATTGAAACAAGCAACTTTCCCTGGTGGATGGAGCAGATTAGAAACAATCACATCATTCATCTTCCCCGAATCACCGATATGGAGAAGGAAGCATCGGCGGAAAAAGAGATCCTTGAATCGCAGAATATAAAATCACTGATTGTCATTCCACTTGTCGCAGGTTCACTCTCTTTCGGCTATATCGGTTTTGATGCTGTAACACAAGAGCGAGAGTGGCATCCTGAAACTGTTTCCATCCTGAAGCTTGCCGGAGGCATCATTGCCAACGCACTGCAACGCAAGACTATTGAACATTTTATTCAAGCGGAACTTGATCTTGCCATCAAACTCAACCGATCATCCTCTGTCAAGGAAACCCTGGAAACCTGCCTTCAGGCTGCCATTGTTGCCTCCGGGCTGGATTGCGGAGGAATTTATCTGGTCAACCGCCACGATGAAACAATCTCTCTTACCATGCATGAAGGGTTACCGCAATCATTCGTCGATCATTCAGAATTATACAGCTTCGACTCCGAAAATGCCCGACTGATTTTGCAAGGAAAACCAATTTATCACCGCTTTAACGAACTTGGTCTGAAAAACAACACCAGACTCGATACTGAACAACTGAGGGCCATTGCGATTCTCCCGATAACCTATCGCGGAGAGGTTATAGCCTGTCTCAACGTCGCTTCGCACTCGCTGACCCAGGTGCCTGAATTTTCCCGAAAAGGGCTTGAAACCATCACCTCACATATCGGCTCAGCCATCATGCAGGCTCGTCAGGAAGAGGCAATTGCTGAAGCAAAAAGCAACCTTGAATCGCTCTTCGACACCATTGACGACTTGCTCTTCATTGTTAACATGGAGGGTAATGTCATTCACGCAAACGCCGCTGTCGGAAAAAAGCTGGCCTACCCTGCAGAAGCGATCCTCAAGAAACATGTACTCGAGTTTCACCCCGAAGAGCAATGGGACAAGGCAAGAGAAAATATTGAAGGGATGCTTGCCGGAACCGAAAGCTCTTGTTTTGTCCCATTAAAAACCAGTTCCGGAAAACTCATACCTGTCGAAACAAAAATTACAAAGGGGCTCTGGAACAACAAGCCCGTCCTGTTCGGAATCAGCCGCGATTTTTCGGAGCGGATACTTTCGGAAAAATCTTTGCGGGAGAGCGAAAAACGGTTCAGGGAGTTGACTGAACTCTTGCCGCTCCCCCTTTTTGAGACTGATGTAAAAGGCGTTGTGACCTATGCCAACGCAAAAAGCTTCGAGGTTTTTGGCTACACACCCGAGATCACCAGCAAAAAAGTCTTTGTCATTAATTTCTGTATTCCCCAGGATACCGAAAAAGCACGACTCCATTTTGAGTCCATAAAAAAAAGGCCGCATGTTTCAGAGGAATACACAGCACTCAGAAAAGATGGAACGACCTTCCCCGCTCAGCTCTATAGTTTGCCGATCATTGAGAAGGGCCTGGTCAGCGGAATTCGAGGGCTCGTCGTTGATCTTACCGAACTGAAAAAAGCGGAAGAGGTACTGAGAAGCAGTGAAGTCCAAAAAAGGATTATCGAGGAGTTTCATGCACTGATCGACAACATTCCGGGAGCGGTTTATCAAACCAGTAAAGAGGGAAAAACCACAATACTCTCAGTCATCAGTGATTTTCTGACTGATTATACCAACGAGGAGTTTGAACGTGAACTCTTTGAAACTGGCCGAATAATCCATTCGGAAGAGCGTGATATGGTTGTTGAGTCGAACAAGCATCTTAAATCGTCCAGAACATCACAAAACCTTCTTTACCGCATCATCACAAAAAACGGCTCCGTCAGATGGCTCGAAGACCGAAAAACCTCCGTTTTTTCACCAAAAGGAAAATTCACCGGGATCGACGGTATTCTGTTTGACGTCACAGAACGCATCATGGCACAAAAAGAGCACCAGATGCTCGAAACAAATCTCCGAAGAACACAGCGTCTTGAAACCATCGGCACGCTTGCGGGCGGTATCGCACATGATTTCAATAATATCCTGACACCAATCCTTGGCTATGCTGAAATGGGAGTGCTCAGCGAGGACTCAAATGCGTTCCAGCAAGAATATTTCACTGAAATTTTCAAAGCTGCTGAGCGAGCAAAACATCTTGTTGCACAAATCCTTACCTTCAGCAAGGTACAGGAGAGTTCCCTTGATACGGTCAGTGTTCAGGAGGTTATTGATGAAGCAATGAAACTTCTCCGTCCTTCAATACCATCGACAATCACCATTGAAAAGCGACTCGACAACTCCTGCCGCAGCATACTTGCCGATTCTTCGCAAATCCATCAGGTCATTGTCAATCTCTGCACCAATGCATTCCATGCAATGGAAGAGTCGGGCGGCCTGCTGACGATTCAACTCCAGGAGATCATTGCAGGCAAAAGCCTGAAAAAAAAGCTCCCGAAACTGCATGCAGAGAGCTATGTGAAGCTCAGCATTTCCGATACAGGAACAGGAATGGATGAGAGCACCATAGAGCGTATTTTTGAGCCAT
Organism: uncultured Chlorobiaceae bacterium; assembly: GCA_903871235.1. Taxonomy (GTDB): domain Bacteria; phylum Bacteroidota; class Chlorobiia; order Chlorobiales; family Chlorobiaceae; genus Chlorobium. The sequence continues at coordinate 8,866 of CAIQGA010000140.1, read as the reverse complement.
TCTTTACCACCAAAGCCGTCGATAAAGGAAGCGGTCTCGGCCTTTCCGTTGTCCACGGTATTGTCACCAGCTTTAACGGAGAAATTGATGTTGAGAGCAGTCTAAAAAACGGAACAACCTTTAATGTCTATCTTCCAGTCGTCGACAAACAAGCTGAAACCACACTACTCGTAACAGAAACCCCTATAAAGGGATCTGGAAGCATTCTCTTTGTTGACGACGAGCCGGCTGTACTCCGAATGATGACCATAATGATTACAAAACTCGGCTTCAAAATCCATGCAATGATCTCACCCCTGCAAGCTCTTGAACTCTTTCGGCAGAGCCCCGAGCGCTTCGATCTTCTCATCACCGACCTGACCATGCCGGAAATGACCGGCATTGAACTTTCCGAAAAGCTGCACGAAACAAAACCGAACCTGCCAGTGATCCTGATGACTGGCTATGAAAAAGACATCAAGCATACCGACTCTCCCGGCGAGTATGGAATCTGCCAATTCCTGAAAAAACCGGTGACCATGACACAAATAGCCACAGCAATCAACGAAACACTTTTTGAAACCCATATCTAACCAGCCACTCTTATGAAAATCCTTGTTATCGACGATGACGCCGCTGTCAGAAAATTTATCAGCATGACACTGCAAAGAAAAAAATACAACGTTATTGAAGCTGATAATGGCCAAAGCTGTCTCCAGCTTTTGAAGGAGCACCGCGACATTTCCGTGATGATTACCGACCTCATTATGCCTGAAAAGGATGGAATTGAAACCATTATCGAAGTTCGGCACCAGTTCCCGGCAATAAAAATCATTGCAATTTCAGGTGGCGGAAAAGTGAGCCCGGAAAACTACCTTGTCATAGCCGATGCTCTTGGAGCAAACACCACACTGAGAAAACCCTTCAGCGGCCAGGAACTGATTCAAGCCATTGAGAATCTGTAACCAAAATCGCCGCGGAGCAACGTGCGGGTGCAGAATACTCTACTCTGGAAGCAAATCATAGCAGTGTTCAAGAGTTGACTGCACCTCTTCACACTCATTGACCACTTCAAAGGTTTTGTTTTTAGCCTTTTTAACCCAGAGAGAGAGCACAAGAAGTTCTGCGACATCTGAGCGGTTGATCCAGCCGCTCCACAACCTGTCGCCACTTTCAACATGAAGCTTGTGGAGCAAAGGGTCGCCATCCTTCAACCCGCCAGGTCTGACAATGGTAAAGGAGAGTGCTGGCGATGAAAAAACCTCCCTCAGATGCTCCTCAGCTTCCCATTTTTTCAGCAATACCGCAGCAAAAAGATTCAACGGATGATACCAGCGCGTCACCCCAAGAGAGCTGACAAGCCCGAAATGCTTCACCCCCGCTTTTGCTGCCTCATCAACGAGCCGCTTCACTCCATCACGATCAACACTGGCCGGTGAAGACTCTCCTGAATATGAGCTGGAACCAAGCGCAGAAATGACCGCATCACACCCATCAACCGCACGGGCGACATCCTCCACGCTTTGTATTTTGCCAACCACAATTTCAACATCCTCACCGAACAAACGGAACGCAACGTCAGCCTGCCTCGCCAACACCCTGACGACCACACCGTAATGAAGTAACCGCCTCACCACCCACTGCCCCGTCCTGCCCGTCGCACCAGCCACAAGAACCTTTCCACCATACACCTTTTTCTCTATCATAGACGCGCCCTGTAAAATTAAAATCAACTTATTGTTTAATAACATATTATCATACAAACCACTTATGATTGCAATAAAGTTTCTTTACAGAGCCGAATTTTATTACTTTTTGAAAACAAAACTCTCTGTGGTAAGATACCGGGACAGGGCTTGCGGGTCAACAATCGTCAACAACATCATGAAACAGATCAAACATAAGGTAGTCACTCTCTTTTTTGGTTTGGCACTATCAACCAGCAATACGGCATTTGCGTACGATCCTGAAGCCCTCAGCACGCTGCAAAAAAGTGTTACGGAGTGGAATTCCATGCGCATGACCAGACCCGGAGAAACTCCCGACCTCGAAGAGGCGGAACTTAAAGATGCCAACCTGACGGGAGCTAACCTCAGCAAAACGGTTTTAATCAATGCGGAACTCAATGGATCTACGCTCGACCTGGCTGACCTGAAAGGAGCAAACCTTATGATGGCGTTGATAAAAAAAGCCAATCTTAAAAAGAGTGACCTGTCGGGCGCCTGCCTTGCCAAAGCAAATCTTAATGGATCATTCATGAAAGGCGCAAATTTCACGGGCGCAAACCTTCAGGAAGCCAATCTGCGATGGGTAATGGCTGAAAATGCAAACTTTTCAAGAGCTAATTTGGCGGAGGTTACTCTTTTTGAAGCAAATCTTGCAGGAGCCAACCTGAATGGGGCCAACATGAAAGGGGCTCTTTTTATTCAACAAGCCAATCTCAACGGAGCAACACTTTCAAACAATACCATACTGCCTTCAGGTGAAAAGGCCACCTCTCAATGGAGTGCACTGCACAACGCACAATTTGTAAAGGAAGAGGAGAGCACACCGATAACATATCCCGTCCCCCTTCCTGCAGAACTGTCAGTGCAGGAAAAGAGTACCCTTACCCCAAGTGGCCAAAGCACGGAAAAACCCCTGTCCGAGAGAAAAAAGAAACAAAAGGTTTCCGGCAAATCGAGTTTTGAAAATGGCTCACTCAACAATGCCGACATGGCCGGTGCTGATCTCCGCAATGCCAATTTCCATAGAGCCGACATGAAATCTGCACGCTTGCAGGGAGCAAACCTCCAGGGCGCAAACCTTGACCGTGCCTTTCTCAAAGGCGCTGATCTCAGCAAGAGCAATCTTGCCAACGCTCTTCTTTTCCGGGCCACACTTACCAATGCAAACCTGAGCGGAGCAAATCTTGAGGGGGCCTCCCTCTTTGAAGCAGATCTTGAAGGAGCAAACCTGGAGTACGCTAACCTTAAAGGCGCCATCATCATGGACGCTAATTTCAACAACGCAACATTCTCTGCCCGTACCGTTCTCCCGTCAGGACAACAGGCAACGTCGAATTGGGCAACCCTTAAAGGGGCCAGATTCGTGGGGAGAACCCAAGAGTAACCATGCGGATATATATTTTGGCAATTCACCAGGGCGCTCTGCAACACGGCAAAAGCGCCGGGCCAGTCACAACACTTCGTTCAAAGAGAGAAAGCGCTTGCGATAGAACAGGTGCTGAAAGGGATGAGCTTTGGTAATATTGGGGTCGCTGGCCTGGAGCTTGTTTTTTTTGCCCGTCCGGGTAACCACATCCAGAGTTCCGTCATCATTGACCTTGTCGACTTTCCAAAACTTGTCGACCACGTAATGATAGGCCTCCCCATGCTCAAGAGGATAAACTTGCTTCGCTCTCGGACCCGGATGGAATGAGCTTTTCCGCTTGTGATAGATAATTTTGTCTCCAACTCTGAACTGTATCACCCCCTCTTCCCCCTTTCCGATTACATGACCGGGCTTTATTAGTTGTCAGTGGTCAGTTGTTCTGACAACTTTCGTTATTAATACGAATAAAAACAGGATAAACAAAAAGATTTCCGACGCATAATCAATGCAGTTAACTGCCCGACCTTCTTAAAATCATGGTATACTCCCTCAAATCTGACATAGGCCGACATTTTATATAGAGGCACCACTCTACAGCCATATAGCCGCCTGCACCGTTTTTAAATCTCGAATGAAAGGTCACAATATCATCATCCTGCCGTTGTCGATGCAACGTACTCTTCACAAGCGCATAATCATCGGGATGAATCAGGGTGTCCAGGCTCACCCCCGACAAAGCACCGGGTTCATACTCCAAAAAAGCTTCAAGTGATCCCGTCATATCAACGAAGTGCTCCGAAGGGTCAATAAATGCGTATGCCTCAATGACCGGCTTATACCTCTCAGCGCCACTGTCAACATTCAAATGCACCTGGCGGAACAAATTGTCGATATCCATACGGGAGCGGGAAAAAGCGATGGCATTACCAAGCGAAGCCAACGGTGAATCTTTCAACTGACCACTCTGCAACCACTGTATATCTGCACCATCATGTTTAAGCCTCTCAAGCATTTTTTTGCCTGGACGACATTTTCCCTGAAGATAAGGAGTCATCTGTGCGGGATATTTTATCCCGACGGTTTTGCAAAACGAGTTGATTGAGCCATGCTTTTGCAAAATGTACTCCCTGAGCCTTTGGCTGAATCCGGTATTTGACAACATAGAAAAGTGCAGTTCGTTGATCATTAACAATAACATTCAAGAAAAAACCGACACCCATGAATTTACAAGCCCCGGACCACCACCCATGTGCAGATAATACATACAAGAATATATACAACATATATACGAATATACATAATACATATTAAACTGTATTACAACACAGAAAACCCGATGCACAGCAGCCTGCACCGTTATTTCCGGCCACATCAGAGGCGTCCTTTTCGAGAACTGTTGAACAACACACTTGCAAGCACGGGAACAACAAAAATGGCAACAGTCACTCCTGAGGTAATAATATCTCCATCCGAGCCCTCCATAAACCTGATAAAGGCAATTTCAGGATAAAAATGCTCCACCGCCGAAAGTGAAAGTTTGAGGCCAAGCAATCCAATAACCATAAATGCGCACGTTTCAAGAAACGGATAGCGCTCCATCAGCCCTACAAACCCTTGGGCAACAAAACGCATTGCGAGAATTCCAATAAAAACTCCGATACAGATCAGCACCAGATTATCGGTAAAAGCCACCGCAGCAAAAATATTGTCTATCGAAAATGCAAGATCCATCATTTCGATCAGAAGAACTGTCGACCAGAAAACCCCCAGCGGGCCCGACACCGATCGATACAACCAGTTACTCTGCTTGTCAAAATAATCGTCCTCCTTTTGAGGAGTCTTTCTGCCCCTCAGCCATCCCCATACGAGGTAGAGGAGATACAAGCCGCCAATCGGCTTCAGCCACCAGATCTGCACCAGAAAGGAGGCAAAAAAGAGACAAATTCCCCGAAAAAAATAAGCTCCTATAATTCCATACTTTAATGCCGCTGCCCGTTGTTTCGGAGGCAAATCCATGACCATGGTGGCCAGTACCGCAGCATTATCGACAGAAAGAAGAGTTTCGATAATGATCAAATTACCAATAACAAGCAATGACGGCAATGGATTATTGGCAATCTGCTGCAAAAGATCAAGCATCTATCACCTCCCTGCCGGTCGAACTCATAACAACTGCACAATACATCATATCTGCACCAGAACCCCTATCTCAATCACCTGACCGGAGGGAAGATCATAGTAGGCCGTTGCGCTGAGAGCATTACGAGACATCAAGGCAAAGAGTTTTTTGCGCCATAAAATCATTTTCGACTTCAACCCGGCAACAATTTTCTCCCGACTCAGGAAAAAGCTGATCGCCTCCGGCCTGAAATGGAGCCCCTGATGATTTGCAAGAGCTATGACTTGGCGGATATTGGGATATTCCAGAAATCCGTACCGGGCAACAACCTTAAAAAAGCCATCACCGAGTTTGGTCACCTCCACCTTCTGACTGTTGGGAACCCTCGGAACCCGCTCCGTGCTAAAATGAAAGAGAGCCACCTCCGAATGCATAACTTTATTATGGCGAAGGTTATGGAGCATGGCGACAGGCACGACATCAGGATTAGCCGTCAGATAGACCGCCTGGCCATTCACCCTGTAAGGCTGCTGCAATGAAAGGCTCTGCAGAAACTCTTCAATAGTCAAGGTACGATCCTTCAACTGCTGCAACAGAAGGCTGCGTCCCTGTTTCCAGGTAAGCATAAGCATAAAGACCACCAGTCCGATTGCCAATGGAAACCATGCACCCTGAAAAAGCTTGGTTATACTTGCTCCGAAAAAGGAGAGGTCAATAATGGCAAAAAAGCCGATCAGCACAGTGAGGGCAATCTTGTTCCACTGCCAGAGATCGCGTGCAACATAATAGAAGAGGATCGTGGAAATCAGCATGGTTGCCGTTACCGCAACACCATAGGCCGCAGCAAGCTTGCTTGACGAACCGAAACCGGCAACCAACGTAATGGTCGCGATCATCAATGCCCAGTTTGCCGCAGGCACATAAATTTGCCCGATATGCTTGGCTGAAGTATGCGTCACAGTTAAACGGGGCAGGTAGCCGAGCTGAATTGCCTGCTGGGTCAGTGAATAAACGCCGGTAATCAGCGCCTGCGATGCAATAATCGTTGCCAATGTCGAAAGAATCACCATCGGAATCATTGCCCAGGAGGGCACAAGAGCATAAAACGGATGATGTGACTGCTCGGGAAAAGCAAGCAGCAGCGCACCCTGTCCAAAATAGTTCAGAAGCAATGCGGGCAGCACCAGCAAAACCCAGGTAAGGCGGATCGGCTTTTTTCCAAAATGGCCCATATCAGCATAGAGCGCTTCAGCACCCGTAACCGAAAGAAAAACCGCCCCAAGAACCATAAAACCCTGAAGGTGATTGCTTAAAAGAAAAGAGATCCCATACCAGGGCAGAATCGCCTGCAGGATCTGCGGAAAGCGAATAATTTCAGCAAGACCAAGTAACCCTATAACCACAAACCAGACAAAAATAATAGGACCAAACAGGGCACCAACTCTTGCAGTTCCATGATGCTGAAAGAAAAAAAGTCCAAAAAGAACAATAATAGTAACCGGTATTACAAGATCCTTGAATGCCGGAGCAATAATCTGCACACCCTCGACCGCACTGAGAACCGAAATGGCCGGGGTAATCATACCATCACCATAAAGCAATGCTGCTCCGAACAAACCGATAACCACCAGAAACCACCGCTCATAACCCTTTTTCTTGCTTTGCGTGATAATGAGGGCTGTAAGGGCAAGAATACCACCCTCCCCATCGTTATCAGCTTTCATGATAAAGGTCAGATATTTCAGACTGACAATCAAGAGAAGTGACCAGACAAGCAAGGAGAGAACACCAAGGACATTGCCCTGTGTGATGGGAATGCCATACTCACCATGAAAACACTCCCGAACTGCATAAAGAGGGCTGGTACCGATATCGCCAAACACCACCCCGAGAGCGGCAAGAGAGAGGCCAGCAAGCCGTTTCATGCCCGCTTTACCTGATTTATGTTCGAACCCGGCCTCTTCCGATATTTTTGACATAATCAACGAGGGAAGATGAAAAAACACATTGAACAAAAAAAAATGTCAAACCCTAACGAAAAAATTGCACCCGCTAATATAGACAATAAGTTCTAAATCAAATAAACCGGGCCTATGACAAAAGACGTTACCTCTAAAAAGGAGAATGGCGCAGTAAAAAAAGAACCACAACCTAACCCTGCGAAGCATAATGAATATTTATTCATAAAAGTGAGTCAAAAAAGCCATGGACAGAGATCAATCTCCTTCGAAAGGCAAGGGCAGTTTGAACGATAAAAAAAGAGCCCCGGTTCCACAATAACAGGCCAAAAAAGGGCTGTAACCCCTTGCCGGGCAAAGCCTCCTGCAGACATTTCTTGCTTTGGGATATTTTCTTTATATTACGAGGCAAGAAACAACTGGATAGCCATAATGATTTTCATTCATTTTTACCTGTTCCCTTCGTAAGTGTCCTTAAGGAACAGCGGATTTAAACCATGAGCGCATGAAGCATGAAAAACAATTTTTTTCCTTGTCATTTGTTGCAATCCTGATCACCATCGCCTTGGGAGCAAACCATGGTCGAGCCGTTTTCCAAGGAATCGCCACATCCTATAACCCACTCTACAACTCCGCTGAGGCTGCCCTCCGCCCCGCTCTCCTTACAAGAGAGGGTTCTCATACGCAAAAAAAAGCGCTTTTTCCTGTTACTGAAGGCAAAGCCTCTTTTTACTCCGATCAGTTTCACGGTCGCAAGACAGCAAACGGCGAAACATTCAATACTGACAAGCTGACCGCTGCCCATCCTTCACTGCCATTCGGCACCTGGGTAAGAGTAACCAATCTGCGAAACGGAAAGGATGTCATTGTACGCATCAACGACCGAGGCCCGTTTGTCAAAGGCCGAATCATTGATTTATCGACAAGCGCAGCAAAAGAGATCGGACTCATAAAATCCGGAACTGCACGCGTAAAACTTGAAGCACTCAGCTCAGGCCAATCAGCTTTTATCGCTGGCTGATCATCAACAATACAAGATCAACGACCGCTTCGCGAAGCGGTCGAGATGACAACGTTTCACAAAACGCTCGTAACCTTTTTTGTATTATGACGAAAAAAAAACGCTTCGAACCCGGGACAATACTTCGTGCACTCTTTGCAATGACGCTTTGTGCCACACTGCACCAAAACACCCTCCATGCAGAACAACAAGAGGAACTCCACAATCCCGTAACTTCGGCTATGCAGTGGCTCCCTGAAAATAATGAGGCAAATCCCGCTTCGTCAACAAACACACAGGCGACCTCCCCGGAAGGGTTTGCTCTTGTTTCCGAAGGCAAAGCCTCATACTACGCCCGCAAATTCCAGGGAAGAAGAACTGCCAATGGCGAATATTTCAGCCTCAGCCACTTCACCGCCGCACACCGCACCCTTCCTTTCGGTACCAGCGTCAGAGTTATCAATCTTGAAAACGGCAAAACGGTTATCGTACGCATCAACGACCGCGGCCCTTTCCGGCACGGAAGAATTATCGATGTTTCGCCAGCAGCAGCCAGAGAGATCGGGCTTGTCAGAAGAGGAGTGGCAAATGTCCGTATTGAGGCATACAATGAAACTGCCGCAGTTTTATAAAAGAGAGAACTGAACGTGGCTCCAGTCCCATGCACTCTGGAACCCTGCCTGAGGAATGAGCTGTCGAAAGCTGACAAACTGCACT
>CAIQGA010000139.1 GCA_903871235.1 uncultured Chlorobiaceae bacterium | reverse complement strand
GAGTGCGCATCCCAGAGTTTGAACGTGTTATCGCCGGAACCGGAAACGATGCGCGTACCGTCCGGGCTGAATCCCGCAGCATAAACCCAGCCGGAATGGCCGGAGAGGGTCATGAGGCAGGTGCCAGAGTGCGCATCCCAGAGCTTCAGCGTGTTATCGAGGGAACCGGAAACGATGCGCGTGCCGTCCGGGCTGAATCCCGCAGCAGTGACCGATCCGGACTGGCCGGAGAGGGTCATGAGGCAGGTGCCAGAGTGCGCATCCCAGAGCTTAAGCGTGTTATCGTCGGAACCGGAAACGATGCGCGTGCCATCCGGGCTGAATCCCGCAGCATAAACCGAGCCGGAATGGCCGGAGAGGGACATGAGGCAGGTGCCAGAGTGCGCATCCCAGAGCTTGAGCGTGTTATCCAGGGAACCAGAAACGATGCGCGTGCCGTCCGGGCTGAATCCCGCAGCAGTGACCCAGCCGGAATGGCCGGAGAGGGTCATGAGGCAGGCGCCAGAGTGCGCATCCCAGAGCTTGAGCGTGTTATCCAGGGAGCCGGAAACGATGCGCGTGCCGTCCGGGCTGAATCCCGCAACAGTGACCCTGCCGGAATGGCCGGAGAGGGTCATGAGGCAGGTGCCAGAGTGCGCATCCCAGAGCTTGAGCGTGTTATCGCCGGAACCAGAAACGATGCGCGTGCCGTCCGGGCTGAATCCCGCAGCAGTGACCCTGCCGGAATGGCCGTCGTAGATCGAGCACCGAGCGGTGAAGGGAAGCATCGTGCTGGCCATGCCTTCGCAGCGAGCGACAGAATAAAAAACGTTTTCATCAGGGAAATCAGCCATCTCGGTTGCCTGACACTTGACGAACGAAGCAAGTCGCAATTCTGCTGACAACCACCGACTTTTTCGCAGATCGCAGTTACGCCAGATTCCCGCAACGGCATCGGCTTCCATGAAATCAGCTCCGGAGGTGTTGCAGTCAAGAAACTCGGCATTGACAAGGTTGGCGTTTCTGAACGAGGCTTTACCGAGCATAGCATTCCTGAAGCTCGTGCCTCTCAGGTTTGCAGCATCGAAACAGGCTCCCGAAAGGTTCAGGTTCTCTATCACCCATCCAGCCAGATCGGCCTGTTCGAGATGCACGGTTCGCAGTGCCGGGACTGGCAGACCATGCGCATGCAGCTTCAGGCAGAGAGCAAAAGCCAGTTCGGAAACGCTTTTGTGATAGGCGGTTTCAAGAATCGTTGTGATCGATGCAGCCACTGAGGATGATTTGCGTTCGTCGATTGCGAGCATATCGGCCACGAAGTCGAGCGTTTCCTTTGATGGCATGTTCATGGCAAGCTGCTGCAGCTCGAACTTCCCTGCCGAGAGCATTTCAACGATGAACCCCGCAAGAAAGAACTCCTGCAGAGATGTATGGGCGAACGAGAAGTTGCCTTCGGCTTCACGGATGATGAAGGTGGCTGTACGAAGATCTTTCTTAAGCGTTTCGCGGCTCATGCCAACATAGGCATCCTTGATGACCGGGTTCAGGTAGAGCCATTCGTCGAGCCATTCGTCGAGTTCATCCGTATCCATGCCTTCGCCTGCCCTTTTGTGGATTTCGGCGGCAAGCGATTTCATGAGCCGTTTCTTGTGCGGTACGCTGAATTCGTGCTTGCCCTCGTCCCTCGCCAGCCAGTTATCCACGGTTGCGTCGTAAAGAGTCGCCGTGTTGACAGGGCGGCCTTCGGCAACGAGCCGTTCGATGTCCGGAATGAACTCTGTAATCAGGGAAAGGGTATAGGGTCTCGATGCAAGATCTTTCAGGTTGTGTACCTCGTCGAAAAGGGCGGCGATCCGGTCGATCTTCTCCTTGTCGCAGCCGAGCCGTTTTTCCAGGTACTCCCTGATCTGCGAGGTGTCGAACGGCAGCAGCGTGCACGAACGGTAATCCTCTTTCGTGCGCCCCTCGCGATCCCTGCCGAGAAAAAGGGTGTTCTGTTCGATGGTATCTCTGAAGTAGTGAGTGCGGCAACTGATGAGAAGCTTGCCCTGAGGCTTTTTCTCTTTTTCATCCCGCTCCTTCCGGATGCTCCAGAGTTCGGCAATGAACTGGTTGGTTTCTTCAGGAGAAAAATGCACGCTCTTTTCATCGAGACCGTCGAAGATGATCATCGCCCGGTTCGAGCGCACGAGGCGAATAATGTCCTCGGGTGTAACAATGCTTTTGTCGAGCGGGTCTTTGGTGAAATTGATGGCATCCTGCAGGATATCGACAAGCTTTGGAACTCTCTTTTCCGTTCCGATACGGGTCGATACCCGTCTCAGGTCGATATAGATACAGAGAGGCACCGTTTCAGGCGACTCATCGTGCATGGCGTTGATCTTGCGGGTGAGCATCCGGCAGGTAAAGGTTTTTCCCGTACCGAAATCGCCGAGCAACGCAAAAAAGGGCACGTCGGTTTCAAGCGCCCAGTTTATGATATAGGGTCGGGCCTTGACGGTGTCCGCTGTCGATCCGGTTTCGGGTTTATGGGCGATGGTTCCTGTATTGGCGCAGTTTTCGATGTAGTCCGCACATTCGTACCCCGGGCTTTTCAGGTGCCTGTCGGTGAATTTTCGTATCGGTTCGTCATAGCCGGTCAGGCGTGAAAACCGCTCTATATCTCGTTTATCCAGATAGTCTTTTACCCGATCTTCGATCTGTTTGGCGAATGCATTGATGAATTTTGTCTGGTTAGGCCCCTTTACCTCTTCGAACGATCTGTTCTGCTGATAGTGATAGATCTGCAGTTTTTCAAGGCCGCGCAGGTTCTGCCTGCATATATCGATGCTTTTGAGTGCAACCGGGAAGCACCGGTCAATGAGTTGTGATACCTCGTGATCCTGAATGTAAGCGCTTTCCAGAAAACTGGTCGAAACAAGCAACAAGCCGAAATCGCAGCTTCTGATCCGCTCCTGCAGTTCGTCATGCCACTGTGTGCCGCAAATGAGATCAGTGTCGGCGGAAAAAGAAAAATGATAATCCTTCGATGTTTTAAGTCGTTTCCTGACAAGATCGAAAAAACGTTCTTTCAATGCCTGGTCGTCATGGGCATACGACAAAAAGAGGGTTATTCGCGGACGGCCATCGCTACCTTCCGGTTCGGGCAGCGTGGCTTTGATATCAACGCTCTCATCCGACCTGTAGCCGGACATTTCCGAGTAACCTCTCTCAAGGTTCTGCTTGACGTTGTATTCAAGAAGCGTCTGACCGAACGATAGCTGTTCCGGGTTTTCAGCGGGCGAGGCTTTTTCGGGCAGCAGTTCCTGATCCTGCTCAATGAGCCAGAGGGCGAACATTGGGTCAGTCAGTCGGGTTACTCCCCCATCCTCCTGGATATGATCGAGCGTCCTGAGCTTTTTGATTCCTGCCTGAATGGCACTGAGCGAACCGAGACGGTGTTTTCGCTGGTAATCCACGGCATAAGGGCTCTCTGCAGGTTCCTTCGCAAGCGCTCTGAGTAGCTTTTTCTGTCCTGCCGGAAGGGCTCTTTCAATGCTCGCATAGTATCGTTCCTCCTGTTCGAGCATACTCCTTATGCCTTCCTGTAACTCCTGCTCTCCGATCTCCTCTTTTCGGGCACGGGTAAAGATCTCTCCGGATACCCGCTGAACATAAAACGGATAGGCCTGGGTGATGCTGATGATCTGGCTGGCGATTTCCCGTGAACACTCCTTGCCGCCAGCCTTGAATTGTTCGATGACAAAACGAACTGCTTCTTTTTCAGGAAGTGGAGGCAACTGCTTTTTGACAGCGCTTCGGTAGAACGGACGACTTTCCTCTTCAAACATGTCGAGCAGCATTCGCCGGCGGCTCCCAAGGAAAAACCAGGAGCAGTTTGACTGATGCTGGATGTGTTTGCGCAGCAGGGCTTCGATCTGCTCACCGTTCCTCAGTTCGGCTATCTCCTGGAATTCGTCGAGCACAATGTTGGTTTGCTGGGGATTACCGGCAAGGAATCGGTCGAGGCCTTCGAGCGTCTCTTCAAGGAAGGCGAGACCAGTCTTCTGGCTAACCGGCTGAACGGAGACCGAAACACTGCCGTCAGGCTGCGGGGTGAAGTTGGGGCGCCAGTTATTGATGATACTCAGTGCTTTTTTCAGTAGAGGGCCTTTATGTTCAACAAACCTGAAAATATCTCGCGCTATGAGGGAGGCCACATCCTCAGCGCTTGCCGCTCCTGAAATATCGATAGAGAGGGTAATAAACTTCTCGCGCGAAAGCACCTCCTGGACCCTTTTGATAAGCGATGTTTTGCCGTACCTCCTCGGTGAATAGAGAACGACGTTCGTATTTGATCGCGCATGGGTACAGAGGGTCGCAAGTTCCTCGTCGCGACCGCAGAATGGTGCGTCGAGAGGAAGAACAGTATAACAGAAAGGGTTTATAGTCATCGCAACATTATTATGTATTCATAGTTATTACATAATAATAATTATGAAAAGTTTCAATTCAAAGAAAAATTTGCTCTTCGATAGAAGCTGTAAGCAAAAATTTTGACCTGAACAGTGAAAATACCTGATTTCGTTTTTATGCGTAATGTCAGTCTGAATTATACCCTAACATGATGTCAGGAGCGTTACTGAATTGCTGTCAGAATAGAGTTGCTTTTGTGCGATATTGACACTTGATCAGACAAGTTATAGAGTTCATCCTGACACTTTAGTTTATGGGGGCGTTTTGAACGGTCAACGAATAGGGTATATCCGTGTCAGCAGCTTTGAGCAGAATCCTGAGCGGCAGCGGGAAGGGATTGAGCTTGCAAAACAGCGGAAAGCTTATCGTGGCCGCAAGAAATCGCTCAACAGCGAACAGATCGACGAGATGAAACTCCGCATAGCGGAAGGTCAACAGAAAACCCAGATAGCTCGGGATTTTGGTATCAGTCGAGAGACACTCTATCAATATTTGCGTTTGTCGGAGAGCTGATAAGATATCGACGTCAGAGCGGAGTGCCTCCCCCGGTTTTGCATGCTCTCCTCCTAATGCGTTCAAATCGCATCATGATTGATAGCCTTTTCTGACGGCATCTTGCATGAGATTAACTTCTTCATCGGTCAAAAAGCTGAAATGAGACTCCCTTTTTTTTGCAGAAAGGCGGCCATTATTTTGTAAGCAGAGCCTTATGAAGAGATTGATTCGATGATCAGGCATGTCCACAATGTCTTGCATCGCTCTTTTGGCGTTGTCATAGTTGACAAGAAAATCCAACTCTTCTTTTAATTCCTCTTCAATGGTTTTCATGACAAACGCATATAACGCTTCTGCCTGGGTCGTCATGTCTATGTAGCGGTACCATGTTCCGGTTTCTTCTGATACGGTCATGTGGCCGATTTCGTCCAGTTCATAATCAATAAGTTGCAATAGTGGGGCTGAATACGATTCAAGTGATCTGTTATACAATGTTGGGTTTTTGAGTATAGCTGCTGACACCGGAAACATAATACCTTTGGGAACGGCGCCTCGTCGGGAAAGAATATTGTGGATGAGAAAACGATGAATCCTGCCGTTTCCATCTTCAAACGGGTGCAGAAAGACAAAGCCGTACGAGATGATCGAAGCGTGAATAATTGGATGAACGCATTCCTGTTTCAGCTTATGATGTGTCGCAAGCAGCCCCTCCATAAGAATTGGCAGATCTTCCGGTTTCGGGCATATATAGTGAACCTTCTGTAGGTAGGGCGAAATGGTTTCAGAAACATAATTCTGGACCTTTCTGTAATCGGTATTCTGAAATCTCTGATCTACAATGGTGTTCTGGATGTTGATCAGGAGATCCTTGGTACAAAAATCCCGTTTTTCTGCGGTTGCAAGTAAAGCAATGAATTTTTCTGTACGAGACGCGCTTGGAGTGATCTGCTCAATTTCAAAAGATGATTTGGTTTCCTTGGTGTAGAGGTAGTTCAGTGCTCGTTTGAGTAGCTCAGGATGGTAGTTTATGACGATCTCTTTACAGCGTTGAAAAAAATCGTTTTGCTCCATGTTTGCCAGTTTTTCCGTGCGTCGGACAACAGGGCAGAACTCAGAGGTTCCCAGAAGATTGTTGACAATTCTGTATCGTTGTACGTTTTCACCGTGAGAGGCCGTATAGTACCGCTCTTCTTCAAGAAGTTTAACGTAATTACCTTGTATTATGTCCTCTAATGGTAGTCTTTTGCCTGTCAGGAATTCATAAAGAAACCAGATTTTACGTGCATATCGTCCAGTTGGCTTTGATTGTATCCACATACAGAGATCATCGATGTCAACAACTTCAAAAATCTGACAAAGCGTGGCCAGGTTGATACCGTCATATTTAAGCGCAAACTCCAGATGGTCTCCTGTTCGGTCTCCAGGCCAGTATGATGCCGGATAGATGGTTTCAAGATAGCCGTCTTCAACGACCGAATTTTTAGTTCCTGATTGTCCTATGAATGATTTTTGCCAGTTAGGTATCGTTTGTAGTCGATGTTTTGCTAAGAAGTATTCATAGCCTGCTGCTCGATGTGTTTCCATGTCTTGAAAGGGTTAAAAAATGATGCAAGGTAAAGGCATTGTCTTAATTTGATTATTATTTTTTAAAAACAGTTACTTTTAATGTGTTTTGCTTTAAAAGTGTTATAATTTCTCAACAAACGGTCAATGCCGGGCCCGAATTTGGGAGCATTTCTGCTTGGCATGAGGGAACATTTGCAATCCACTCGCCGAACATCTGTTGACCACCAGAAAAAAAACGAGTTATTTTCTATGTTTTGTATGAAAACGGCGATAGAGTCTTTTCCGCGTTCATCGTGTTCATAATCGGTCGTTTGTGAACACTGTTGAATCATAGCGGGAGAGGTGAGGGAGCGCTTTGGCGTTGCTTTAACCCCTTTACCCTTGCCGAATCGTATGCCAATCCCTTAAATTAAATCTTGGCTACTATTTTCTTAATTAGTATTTTCATGAAATACCTTGAAATACTAACCTATCATAGGGGACGGCATGTTATCACCAGCGAAACCGATGGAACCACGAAACCAGGTCAGTTTTAAAATTCCTGCGAGCACCAAAAACAGGATTGAGCAGCTTGCTGTAGCAACCAGAAGAACAAAAACCTTTGTTATCGAAGAAGCAATCGATCAGTATCTTGCTCTGAATGAATGGCAGCTCAAAAGCATTCAAGACGGTCTTCGTGACCTTGAAGAGGGTAAGGTCATCTCGCAAGAAAAAATGATTGAACACTGGGAGGGGAAAATTGCAGGTACAGTGGACTAACAAGGCAAAAAAACGTCTCGAAGAAATTGATGCCTACATCGGCCAGGAAAGTCCGGAAGCAGCAAAAAAAGTCATTCTTACAATTATCCAAAAAACGGCGACACAGCTTTCCAAATACCCTGATAGCGGCAAACCAGGTCGTATGATGGGTACAAGGGAGCTCCTGTTTTCAGATACACCATACCTTGTCGTTTACACGGTTCGCAGCAATATCGTGACAGTTCTTACGATCTTCCACACAGCTCAGAACTTTAATAGAGACGTAGTGTAGGTTTTGCCGGTCTGATCTGCTCCATTGACAGACAAGATATTCAGAGCAGTTCAGACTGCACCATGAAACCAGCGCAGCAGCAAGATCTGCTATCGGTTGAAACATCAAGACAGTTTAATATGACTGGCCACCGGAAATGCAACTGGTTCGCAAAATGTAAAAGAAGGTGCCGCCCGATATGCCAACCCGGAGTATTGGGCTGATTTTACAATTTTGGGGGATGGGAAATAATAGCCGAGCTGGGGATAGAGATCCGCATACCGCTCTGAAAACGCTTTCCCGCTGCTCTTGAATTTGCCGTCATGCTTGCCTATAAAATTGAGAGGTTGCTATCAGAGCTCTGGAAAAACTGTGAATGCACCGTGCCGGAGGGAATTGATGAACTTGGGGCAATACGCAGCACAATCGTCACCCTCAAAGAGTCAAGCTGTCAGAAAATTCCACAGTCGAAAGGACTTGCTGGGGAGTTGCTGGCCGCTGCCGGAATTACACTTCCAACGATCATTGATGCCAAAAATGTCGCTGTAGTCACAAGAAAAAAACTGGCGCCAAAGCGTAAATAAAATTGGAATAACGCTTTATAGGTATTTTTCGTTCTTTTCTTTCTGGAGCTTCCGATTTAGCGACTTGCCTTTTATTATAAATATTCTGATATTAGTAGCATGACTACCAATATCAGAATAAAATTAAAATATACACTTGCCCACCACATCCAGGGCACGGTTGATCTGGCCTCATGGCTTGAGCAACGTGACATATCCCATGACCTCCAGAAGCATTACCGCAAAAGCGGCTGGATGGAATCTATCGGCACCGGTGCGCTGAAACGGCCCGGTGAAGAGGTGACATGGCAAGGGGCACTCTATACCCTGCAAACGCAAGCCGAGCTTCCGCTTCATGCCGGGGCGCTCACGGCCCTTGCTTTGCAGGGTTTTGCGCATTATGTGCGTTTTGGCCAACAGAGCGTCTATTTATTTTCTCCCATCAAAACACGTTTGCCAGCATGGTTCAGAAAATATGACTGGCCGCAACTGATCGTTCATGAAAGAACATCATTCCTGCCAAACGACATTGGTATAACCGATCTGCAGTTGCCCTTTTTTTCCATACGCATATCTTTACCGGAGCGAGCAATTCTCGAATGTCTGTACCTTTCTCCGGATACCCTGAATCTGGTGGAGTGCTATCAGATCATGGAAGGCTTGACAACACTTCGCCCACAAATGACACAGGATCTTCTTGAGCAATGCCGTTCAATCAGAGTAAAACGCATGTTTCTCTACATGGCCGAAAAATCCGGACATGAGTGGTATAAGCGCCTTGATCACGCTAAACTTGATCTCGGTAAAGGAGCAAGAAGTATCGTTAACGGCGGCGTTTATGTTGAGAAATATGCTCTCAACCTCCCAGAGGAGCTGGTAAAGCTATGATAGAGTTAATGTATCGCCAGCAGGTGGACCTCCTGCTTCAGGTGTTGCCGCTTGTAGCCAAAGAAAAGGTTTTTGCGTTAAAAGGTGGCACGGCAATCAATCTGTTTGAACGAGATATGCCTCGATTATCTGTCGATATTGACCTGACCTATTTGCCTCTGGATGATCGCGAAACTGCGATGAGAGGAATATCTGAGGCCTTGAATCATATCAGGCAGAAGATCAATCAGGCCATCCCAGGGATAAAGACACAATTGGTTCAGCAGCGCAGCGGACAGGAAGCAAAACTGACCTGTCAATCTCCATCAGCACAGATAAAAATAGAGGTAAACACGATTATCAGGGGCCACGTGTTTCCTCCCCGGATAATGGACATTGCAAAATCAGTAGAAGCCGAATTTCAAAAATTTGTGGCCATGACGGTGGTGTCACATGCGGAATTGTTCGGCGGAAAAATATGCGCAGCACTTGATCGACAGCATCCGCGAGATATGTTTGATATTCATCAACTTTTTGAGCAAGAAGAATTTACCGACGAGATCAGACTTGGATTTATTGCCATGCTGATCAGCCATTCCAGACCAATACACGAACTCATCAGTCCAAATCTACTCGATCAAAAAACGGTATTTGAGCATCAGTTTACCGGCATGACCTTCAAGGCGTTCAGCTATGACGACTATGAATCAACACGAACACGTCTGATCAAGGAGATTCATGATCTCTTGACCGATACCGACAAAAGTTTTCTTTTAAGCTTCAAAAGCAGCACTCCTGATTGGGAGCTTATGCCATTGGAAAATCTGCGTCATATGCCAGCAGTACAATGGAAGCTTGCCAATATCGTAAAGCTAAAAACACAAAATCCTGAGAAACATAAAGCACAGCTCAAAGCCTTGGGGAACACTCTGAAGGCTGGTTAAAAGCAGATTTTCTGCACACCATCAATTGACAAGTTTCAAAAGGAGTAATCATGCCACGTCGCTCGATTTTATCAGCAAGGAAATACAGGGAGGTAATAACTCATGAGCAAGATTCTTGATATAGCCCATGAAATGGCCAAAGACCTTTTTGAGGTCGGAGCAATGGATGAAGTAACGATGCGTACAGTAGAATCGCTTTGTTTGCCGGAAAAAAAGGTTTTTCTCCCGGAGGACATCCGTCGCATTCGGACAACAAACCATCTCAGCCAGCCTGTTTTTGCATTGATGCTCGGGATTGGAAAAACGACCGTTCAGCAGTGGGAGCAAGGGGTAAAAAAGCCTGGTGGAGCCGCCAAGCGTTTATTGGATGTGATCGATCGAAAGGGTATTGCGGTACTGAGCTGAAATCTTGTCGTAAAACAAGTCACTTTAGTCGGGTAGAGACAACGCATTGCTGCGCCATCCCCCCTAAGAACCGTACGTGAGAGTTTCCCCTCATACGGCTCAAGCCTCTTCAAAGGCACCTTTCGGCACCCGGTTTCACCTCTGAGTTTCCATGTGACTTACTCATCACAGCAATGGCTTCGAAGCATCAAACCCTTTGCCTGCCGCCATTCCCTTTCGCGCTGTACTCTCTTGCCCATCGGGTTTGAAAATACTTATGCCATTTCGGGTCATGCGGGTTAGCATCAGCCTTGATTTTGAGGTGCCGCCGAATTGGAGTATCAGATTCGAACAGGAGCCTGATCACTTTTCCCTGTTCCTCATCCTCAGCGGCAAACACCCATTTCCGGTTGCCTTGGGTTTTGAAATATTTCTTCGTAACCCAAAAAGCACCCTTGTTAGGATGTCTTCGTTTTGCCCATTGCCAAAGCATGAACCAGACCGCATGATCAATTCGAGCACAGGTTTCCTTCGCG
>CAIQGA010000138.1 GCA_903871235.1 uncultured Chlorobiaceae bacterium | reverse complement strand
GCCAGGGTACCCTTCGGCATATTTATTGGTCATCACCGATCCGCAAGCCTGCATGACCGCGCGGCTGGTGAAGTTTTCAGAAGCAATCAGTTCAAGCGTTTCGGTCTGCCGCACAGTTTCGCTGGCAATAGCATCGAAAAGCTCTTTATCCTGCAATTGAAGGATATCGGTATCCATCATCTTTCATTCCTTTTCCTGACGGAAGTTTACGGGTTGGTTGGTGTTTTTTCAAAAGGGGTACTCCCTGCCGCGCAGGAACAGCCAATGATATGGCCAAGCTTGTCGCGCTTGGTATCGAGATAGATCTGATTCATGGGGTTTGAGGCAATTTCAAGCGGAATGCGCTCAACAATTTCAAGGCCATAGCCCTCAAGACCGACCACTTTTTTGGGATTATTGGTCATCAGCTTCATTTTGCGCACGCCAAGATCCTTGAGAATCTGTGCACCAATGCCATAGTCGCGCAAATCAGCTTTGAATCCAAGCTGTTCGTTGGCCTCAACGGTATCAAACCCTTCGTCCTGAAGATTATAGGCTTTCAGTTTATTGATCAGGCCAATACCCCGACCCTCCTGCATGAGATAAACCAGTACACCGCGCCCCTCTTCTTCAATCATCGTGAGGGCTGAAGCGAGCTGATTGCCACAATCGCAACGCAAAGAGGCAAAGGTATCGCCCGTGGCACACTGTGAATGAACCCTGACAAGAACCGGTTCATCTGTGGTAACGTCCCCCTTCACAAGAGCGACATGGTTCTGCTGGTCAGTAAACGATTCGTAGGCGATCAGTCTGAACTCTCCGTGTACGGTCGGCAATCTCGATTCAACCGCCCGGTGCACCAGTTTATTGCGCTGCATCTGATAGGCAACAAGTGACTTGATGGTGATAAGCTTGAGCCCGTATTTCGCCTTCAGCGTAATCAGCTCGGGAAGCCTTGCCATACTGCCGTCATCATTAAGAATCTCGCAAAGCAATCCCACCGGGCTGCAACCCGCAAGACGGGCAAGATCAACCGCAGCTTCCGTATGACCTACACGCCTCAGAACACCACCATCCATCGCCCGGAGAGGAAAAATATGGCCGGGACGCGAAAAATCGTCTGCCTTCGAAGCGAGATCACCAAGCATCTTGATAGTCATAAACCTGTCGTAGACTGAAATGCCGGTGGTGATGCCTTCGGCAATGGCATCAACCGAGACGGTAAAGTTGGTCTCGTGCTGGGAGGTGTTTCTCTGCACCATCGGATCAAGCTGCAACTCCCTGGCACGCTCCATGGTAACCGCCACACAAAGAAGACCCCGCGCCTCCTTCGTGATAAAATTGATCATGTCATAGCTTACGCGGTCGGCCGCGCCAATAAAATCGCCCTCATCCTCGCGGTCCTCGTCATCAATAACAATGACCAGTTTTCCCTGGCGAATATCCTCAAGCGCAGCATCAATAGTATCGAAATTCTTTTTATCCATACCCCTTTATTACACCTTTTTGCAAAACAGAGAAGAGAAGAAGAGAGGGTAATGTAAAAAAAATCCTGAACCATTTTCACGAGGCAAAAAAAGATAGCCGTTGGGGCGGCAATCAGGTGCTTTGAGAAGCATAGGCATTTTTGTATACTGGAACGGTTTTTACTATAAAGAGGTGAATTGCCACCTTTACACAGCTCTGCTTTGAAGCACCTTAAAACTGATCAAAATTGCATGACCATTCAAGCTTCCGACCTGACGCAGGAGGTTACTGACCTTTCCAGAAAATTTCCGAGAGTGTGGCTTCTCAAAGCCAAACAGAACGGATTTTCCGATTTTCAGCTTGCTACCATTTTCAATACTTCAGAGCCCTCCATAAGGGCGCTCAGAAAAGAGTACGGCATTGAGTCCGTCTTCAAAACTGTCGATACCTGTGCCGCAGAGTTCGATGCAAAAACGCCCTACCACTACTCGACCTACGAGGAGGAGAACGAGTCCGTCTCTTCTGAGAGGAAAAAAGTGATTATTCTCGGCGGAGGCCCGAACCGTATCGGTCAGGGAATCGAGTTTGACTACTGCTGTGTGCAGGCAGTCTTTGCCCTCAGAGAGGCCGGCTATGAAACCATCATGGTCAACTGTAATCCTGAAACGGTTTCAACCGATTACGATATAGCCGACAAGCTCTACTTTGAGCCACTCACCTTCGAAGACACCATTCGCATCATAGAGCACGAAAAGCCGCTCGGTGTTATTGTCAGCTTTGGAGGCCAGACACCACTGAAACTCTCTGCCAAGCTCCATGAGGCAGGCGTTACCATTCTCGGCACCTCTTCAAAGGGAATCGATCTGGCCGAAGACCGCAAGAAATTCGGAGCCTTGCTCGAAGAACTCGGCATACCCCATCCAGAGTACGGCACGGCCATCAACCTCGAAGAGGCAAAAGAGATCACCCGGCGAATCGGCTACCCGGCCCTGATTCGACCAAGCTACGTTCTTGGCGGACGGGCAATGAAAATCATCTACAGTGACGACTCACTCAAAGAGTATGTCGATCAGGCCCTCTTCATTACGGATAAATATCCACTGCTGATTGACCGTTTTCTGGAAACAGCCGTTGAATTCGACATTGATGCCCTTGCCGACAGCACCGACTGCGTCATCAGCGGCATCATGCAGCATGTTGAGGCCGCAGGTATACACAGCGGCGACTCAACCTCCATTTTACCCTATCACAACATCAGCCCCAAGGCTATTGCCCTGATGAAGTCCTATACCAGAACCCTTGCAGAAAGCCTCAAGGTTGTAGGGCTGATGAATATTCAATATGCCGTCCAGAACGAGAGCGTCTACGTCATAGAGGTCAATCCAAGAGCCAGCCGGACGGTGCCGTTTGTCGGCAAGGCCACGGCGATCCCTGTTGTAAAAATTGCCACCCGCGTCATGCTCGGCGAAAAGCTCAGCGACCTGCGTCAGGAATATGACCTGAAAGATTGCGATGAGCTCGGTATGAAACATCTTGCTATTAAGGAACCGGTCTTCCCCTTCTCCAAGTTTGTAAAATCGGGTGTCTATCTGGGCCCCGAGATGCGCTCAACCGGTGAGGCGATGAGCCTGGCCGACAAATTTCCGGAAGCGTTTGCCAAAGCCTACCAGGCAGCAAACATGCAGCTCCCCCTTTCCGGAGCAGTATTCATCAGTGTGAACGATCAGGATAAAAACCAGCGTATCATCGACATTGCAAAAGCGCTCTTCCGCATGGATTTTGATCTTATTGCCACCGCCGGTACGCATCAGTTCCTGACTGAGCACAACATTGAATGCAAGAAGGTCTTCAAGGTGGGAGAAGAGGGACGTCCGAACATTTTCGACATCATCAAACACGGCAAGATCAACTTTGTCATCAACACCCCGAGGGGCGAAAAAGCGCTGCACGATGAAGAGGCTATTGGAGCGGCGTCAGTGCTGAGCAATGTCCCCTTTGTCACCACCATCGAAGCGGCCGAGGCATCGGTACAGGCCATCGACTGCATCCGCCACCAGGAGTTCGGCGTTAAAAGCCTTCAGGAGTATGCCTCCTACCGCAACAAATAGAGAAGAGAATCAGTGCGCCTCCCTCAAAAAGAGGCGCTCACAAAAAAAAGGTTGACCATGCAGGTAACACACCAGAAACATCTCGACGAGTCCATACAGCTTGAACTCAACCTTGCGACGCTCTACACCATTTTCAATGACTCTTTTGCGGAAGATGAGGATTTCTGGTGGGAGCTTGCCATGGAGGAGAGAGGTCACGCGGCACTGCTCCAGCAGGAAAAAAAAGAGCCCCAGCAAAGCGAGTTCTTTCCAAACAACCTGTTGGCCAAAGAGCTGCAATCCCTCATCGATGCCAATGCAGAAATCGCACAACTGATCAGCAACTATAAAACGAACCCTCCGTCAAGAAGCGAAGCCCTGCAAACGGCACTCGACCTTGAGAAGGCTGCTGGGGAATCCCATTTTCAGCAATTTCTCGACAGCCCCACAAACTCTGCTGCTGCAAATATTTTTAAACAGCTCAACCAGGATGACTGCAACCATGCTGCAAGAATCCTTGAATACCGGGAAAAAAACCTCCCGAAGTAAGAGCACTCTCTCCCTGTTCAGGAGAGCGTGACGAACTGCTGGTCACAATTCCCCTGCCCATCAACAAGCAATTCACTGTAACGCTGCGGAGTGTAGCGGAAGCTGCCTCCGTTGACAAAGTTTATTCCCTGAACGGTGTAGAACTGAAAACGGTGAAAATGGCCATGCAGCACCACCTTTGCGCCGATAGTCTTCATGAGAGAGAGAAACTCTTCGCGATTTTTCAACTCCATGGTCCAATCGAAAGCCTGGTCAATCAGTGAGTCCGTTCCATAAACCCTGTAGGCATGGTGGCAAAGCCCGATGACGAAAGAGCCTTTCAGAGAGGCAAGCACACTTTCACGACCCAGGGCACGCAACTGGCCGGGAGTGATAACCCCTCTGGCTCCCAGCGGATTATCGGCGGGATACCAGGGATAGACCGAATTAAGTGCGACAAAAGCGAGCTTCACCCAAGGGTAGTTAATAATTTTAAGAAAGGGAAATGCTGCGCCCCCATGCCCCTCACCCGTTATCAGCTCCTGAAAAAAGAGGCAAAACTCTGCCAGCTTGCGCTCAAAAGCTTTTTTTCTGACCGACTGAAGAGGGTTCAGGGCATTATAAAAACGCATCTCCTCTTCAAGATTGATAAGATCATGGTTACCGACAATAACGGTCGTCTTTTCCCAGTGATACCAGCCATGACTCTCCAGTTTTTCACGGACAATCCGCCAGTCTGCCTGGTCAGCATTGTTGCTCAAATCACCTGAAATAACGAGATGATCGAACCCGGATGTGTTGAAATGGGCAAGCAGACGGTCAAAATCATCAAGCTGACGGCGATCCTGCCGTCCGGAAAAATGAAGATCCGATAAATGCGCTATTTTTATGCTCTCTGTAATCAATTTTTATTAGGCTTGCGGTTTTTAATTCTAAAACAGTAAATTGGCCCTATATTTTCAATCCGGCATTAACTAACCTGCCTCGGACAGCGTCGAGATTACTGCCTTTCTTTCAACCTGCTGATGCAAAGCAAATACCTGCCCTGTTCAATTATGCAAAATAAAATAACATCCCTGAAAGAACTGTCAAGAAATCTTTGGTGGTCATGGGATACTGAAGCAAAACAACTTTTCGAAGAGCTCTCTCCCCTCCTCTGGGAAAGAAACAATCACAACCCGGTCGAACTCTTGCAGCACATCTCCCATGATGAGCTGGTTGCCCGCTGTCAGTTCGAATACGGCAACAAAATAGAGTCGGTCTATGCTCGTTTCACCGCATACATGAACGAAAAGGAGACCTGGGCAGCAAAGAACGCTCCAGAGCTGGTGAAAAACCCGGTTGCCTATTTCAGTGCGGAGTTCGGTATTCATGAAAGTGTAAGAATTTATTCCGGCGGCCTCGGCGTTCTTGCCGGTGACCACCTGAAATCAGCCAGTGACCTTGGCATTAATTTTATTGGTATTACCCTGTTTTACAAAGAGGGCTACTTCCGCCAGTACCTCAATCAAGATGGCTGGCAGACGGAAAACTACCCACTGCAATACCCGGAGAGCCTTCCCATCGAAAAAGTGACCGATGCTGACGGCAATGACATGATTATTTCGGTTAATATAGCACAAAGTGAAGTTTTTGCACAGGCATGGCGCCTCAAGGTTGGCCGCGCTACACTCTATCTGCTCGACACCAACATAGGGGCCAATGAACCCCACTACCGCGACATCTGCTGCCGAGTCTATGGCGGTGACCAGAATATGCGTATCAACCAGGAGATTCTCCTCGGTATCGGCGGCGTTAAACTTCTCGACAAGCTCGGCGCAGAGCCAACGGTCTATCACATGAACGAAGGCCACTCTGCATTTTTGACCCTTGAGCTGCTTGCCAAAGAGCTTGCAAAAGGAGTTTCGGAAACAGAGGCAATGGCTACTGTCCGTTCACGCTGCGTCTTCACCACGCACACCCCGGTTCCGGCAGGTCATGACCGCTTCTCAAGAGAAATGATGCATTACACCTTCGACAAGTACCTTTCAGCAATCGGCATGAACTTCGATGACCTGATGAGGCTTGGCTCTGAAGACAAAGACAATATTTATGGACTCTTCACCATGACGGTGCTTGCACTGAATCTTTCACGCTCGGCAAACGGGGTCTCAAAACTCCACGGAGAGGTTTCACGCGTCATGTGGCAGCACCTCTATGCTGGCAAAAGCGTTGATGAGGTGCCTATCGGCCATATCACCAACGGTGTGCACGCCAGCAGTTGGACCTGTGGACCTACCGCCCTGTTCTGGAATAAATTCGCCGTCAGCGTTGACGAAATGTCGCTCTCACCGGAAACCGCTGAAGCGGTTCTTGCAAAAGTGACCGATGCCGAGCTCTGGTCGCTCCGCTACATACTGAAACGCAACCTTAGCGACTTTATCGACCGCTATCTGGCCAACCAGCTTTTTCACCAGCATCTGAATTCGTGTCAAACCGAGTATGACACTTCAAAATCAGCAAAAAACACCTTCTCACCCGACGTGCTGACCATAGGCTTTGCAAGACGTTTTGCTACCTACAAGCGTGCACCACTTATTTTCAGGGATCTTGAGCGCCTGAACAGAATCATCAATCATGAAACACGGCCACTACAGATTGTTTTTGCCGGAAAAGCGCATCCGCATGACGATGCAGGAAAGGACTATATCCGCCAGATTGTGCAGCACTCACGCCGCTCAGAGTTCAGCGGCAAAGTTATTTTTCTGGAAAACTACAACCTTGGTGTAGCAAAACGGATGGTTTCAGGCGTTGACGTTTGGCTGAACACTCCGGTAAGGCCAATGGAGGCGAGCGGTACATCAGGCGAAAAAACCGTACTGCACGGTGGTCTCAATTTCAGTGTCCTCGATGGCTGGTGGCCTGAAGCCTACAACGGCGAGAACGGTTTTTCGATCGCCAACGGCGAATGCTTTGAAAATTATGAAGAGCAGGACAGCTTTGATGCGGAAAAAATGTACAGCACTCTGGAAAACCAGATCATCCCGGCATTTTACGAGCGCAACGAAGAGAACATTCCTGAGCAGTGGATCAAAAAAATCCGGAACGCTATTGCGACCATTGCGCCGCAATACAATACCCACAGAATGGTGCGTGACTATGCAACCAAATACTATCTGAACAGAAAAGATTAAGGGCCAGTTCTGCATCTCCTTTTTATTCCTGATTGGCTACAACAGCCAGTCAGGAGTAAATTTGCTCTCATCCTCTCTCAAGCAACGCCATGAGCCACAACGAAATCCCCAACACGAAACCCTTTGCGGCACTCTCTCTGGGCCGGGGGCTCGAACTGAAATCACCGGTACTCCTTGCGTCAGGCACCGTCTCTTACGGCGAAGAGCTGAGTCAACTCTGTGATCTGTCCAAAATCGGCGGCATCGTCACCAAGGCGATCTCTCTCGAACCAAGAGCAGGCAATCTTCCCCGGCGCATTGCCGAAACTCCGTCGGGCATGATCAACGCAATCGGTCTGGCCAATGTAGGAGTAGAGCGGTTCATTGCTGAAAAAGTGCCTTTTCTCCGCCAGCTCGATACGTCGGTCATCGTCAATATTGCCGGACGTTCAATTGACGAGTACTGTGCAGTTGTTGAGCAGCTTGACCAGGTTGAGGGGCTCAGCGCCTACGAAATCAACCTCTCCTGCCCGAACGTCAAGGGGGAGTGCATGATTATGGGGGTGAGCCGGGATGCCACCTTCGAAATTGTTTCGGAGTTGCGCAAGCTGACCAAACGCCATCTCATGATCAAGCTGACGCCAAACGTCACCTCCATCAGCTCCATCGCCCTGGCGGCTGAAGAGGCTGGTGCCGACTCACTCTCGCTCATCAACACGGTGGTCGGCATGGCCATCAATTATAAAACCCGCAAGCCTCTCTTGAAAAACATTACGGGAGGACTTTCCGGTCCGGCAATCAAGCCGATTGCCCTTGCAAAAGTGTGGGAGGTGTACAATGCCGTTACCATTCCGATTGTCGGCATGGGAGGCATTGCGTGCTTCGAGGATGCTATGGAGTTCTTTCTTGCAGGCTCAAGCGCCATACAGATTGGCACCATGAACTTTGTCTATCCTGATATCGGCGAAAAGGTGGCCACCGCCATTGAAGAGCACTTTTCAGCACCGGGCGCAATCCCCCTCAAAAAGTACACCGGATCTCTTCTCACCGATTAACCCTTAAAACCCCGAAAAACCATGCGTATTGGAATTGGTATTGATGTACACCCTTTTGCCGAGGGCCGAAAGCTGGTGATCGGTGGCGTTCATATTCCCGGACACAACGGTCTCGACGGCCACAGTGATGCCGATGTTCTGCTCCATGCGGTCAGCGACGCCCTTCTTGGTGCAGCCGCGCTGGGTGATATCGGGTTGCACTTCCCCAACACAAGCGCGGAGTTCAAGGATATCGACAGCATGATTCTGCTCCGGCATGTCGGAAAACTGCTTGAAAAGCATGGCTACCAGATTGTGAACATCGACACCATGCTGCTTCTTGAAGAGCCTAAAATCGCACCCTACATAACCGACATGCGCAAAAATATTGCGCGCTCTCTTGGCATTGAACTCGGATCGGTATCGGTCAAGGCAACCACCAACGAAAAACTTGGCTACATCGGGCGTGAAGAGGGGGCAGCCGCACATGCGGTCTGCCTTATTCGACAGGCCTAAGCGCCAACCTCACCCCGGAGGATGGTAACCGGCACATAGCGTGTCGCCTTTCTTGCCGGGCTCCACGAAGAGAGCACGGCAATGAGGATGCCGAAAACAATGACAATCAGATGGGCATCGGCCATTTCAATAATATTGATCCGGTCGCTTTTCAGGACACCGGCCGTTGTTGCCTCAAAACGGATAGCGGCTACAAACTGACAGATCAAGTGGCCAATCGGACTGCCGATAAGAACACCGAGAACGCCAATCATAAACCCTTCGAGCATGAAAATACGGGTAATGTTTTTTCCCGGCATACCCATGGAGCGCATGATGGCAATATCCTTGACTTTTTGTAGAATAACCGTCGTCATGACGGATGAAACGCCAAGCCCCGCCACCACAAAAACAAACCCGACAAGAACCAGTGTAATGAGTGCATTGCGGTTATAAAACTCAATGACGTTACGGTTGGTTTCATCCCAGCTCTCGCTTTTATAGCCACTGAGCGCCTCTACCCTGTCGGAAGTTTGCTGGGCACGCTCAACATGCGCCGTTCTCAGCCCGATACCACTGACGGAATTGGAGGCAATTGACTCCATCCTCTGGGCAAAAGAGAGGTTGACGTAGGCCTCACGCTCATCCTTTGCATTAAAACCGCTACTGAAGCGTCCCACAACCGTTACAGGAAACTCTTCGCTGTTTTTTGTCACAAGCACAATCCGGTCGCGGTAATGGACATTAAGTTTTTTTGCCAGAAGGTCGCCGACCAGCACACCACTCGGCGTAGAGGCCAACTCGTCGAGGGCACCGGGTTCAAGAAGGTTTTTTTTCAGGCCAGCTATCTCAGCTTCAAGATGGGGCACGACGCCCCTGACAATGCAAGGGGTAAAGCGGGTTTTATTGCGGGCAATCACCTTGCTGAGCACAAAGGGTGAAATGCTTCGAAGCTCCTCAACAGGGCGGATGCTTTCGACAACTTCGGCATAGTTCTTGATGACCTCCGCTTCATTCTGATTGATATTTCTGGTCACCATCGAAATCATGTTGCCCTGTTGCCCTATAATGTTGTCAGGCACCAATGGCAAAACCCTTTCAGCACTGATCACCACATGGGGTGCGGTATCGATCACCTTGGTAATAACATTTGATGATGAACCCCGTGAAACAGAAATAGTGGTCACCAGCATGGCCGAACCAACGGCCACACCAAGTGCAGTAAGAAGTGTCTGCCGTTTTCTCTCCTTGAGATGCACAAAAGCGATACGCGCCTGATCTCTGTAGTTCATGAAAAAAGCTGTTGTGCAATCATCTTCTGAGCGTATGAGCTGTTATTAAATTTTGAGACTTATCGTTGAAAAATCACACAAAAAATCTATTTTGAATGCCAGAGGCAGAGAGAGGTTTTTCTCTGACAAATAAAGAAATTTGACCATTAAATACTAACCTTGACATCGAAACAGGAGAACATAGCTGTGAAAAAAATTGGTATCCTCACCAGCGGCGGGGATTGTGGTGGACTAAATGCGGTGCTGAAGGGCGCTGCAATGATGGCTCTCGCAAAAGGGCTGGAACTCTTTATTATTCCCAACGGCTACGCAGGGTTATACAACCTTGTCGACCAGAAGACAATTGTGCGGCTCGATCAGGCTCGTTTGGACCTCTTTGACGCAAGTTTTGCCGGATCCGAAGCGGGCCATTCGAGAGTTAAAATCAGGGCCATAAGCAATCCTGAAAAGTACAACCGCATCAAGGCTGGCATGAAAAAATTCGGCATTGACGCGCTCGTTATCAGCGGAGGTGACGATTCAGGCAGCGTCATGGTCGATTTGAACCAGCAAGGGATTCAGTGCATCCACGCGCCAAAAACCATGGATCTCGACCTTCAGACCTATTCAGTAGGCGGCGACTCCACCATCAACCGTATTGCACAGTTTGTGCACGACCTTAAAACGACCGGAAGAACCCACAACCGGGTACTGGTCACCGAAGTATTCGGTCGTTATGCAGGCCATACCGCTTTCCGCAGCGGCATTGCGGCTGAGGCTGACTGTATCCTCATCCCCGAAATTCCGACAGACTGGGATGTGGTGTATGAACACCTTGCAGAGCGCTTTACCCGCCGCATCAGAGAGAGCGACGTCCACAGCGGTACCTATACCGTTGTTGTTGCAGAAGGGGTGAAAAATGCTGACGGCACCGATATTGTCGATGAATCGGCTGGCATTGACGCCTTCGGTCACAAAAAACTTGCAGGTGCAGGGAAATTCACCTGCCAGCAAATCCAGAAGAGAATGAAAGCCGATCCGGCCATGCCTATTTTCATGAAAGAGACCGGCATGTTTGTTGAAGGTGTCTATGAAATTCCAGAAGTACGTGAAATCCATCCTGGCCACCTTGTCCGTTCCGGCGGCTCCTCAGCCTACGACATCAACTTCGGCTTCGAAGCCGGTGCGGGTGCCATACTGCTCCTGCTTGACGGAAAAACCGGCGTCACCATCTCCAAGGTCAAGGGACGCAAGGTAGAGTTTCTCGAATCGAGCAAAGCAATTGTACAGCGCCATGTCGATTTGGACCACGTCGCCATGTACGAGTCACTCGGCATCTGCTTTGGCCGAAAACCCTGCGACTATGAGCCGATTTTGCGTGAAGTCGAAGGCGTGTACGAAAGAATCTACTGACATCATCACCCTTTTGGAGAATAAAAAACCCCGCAACAGAACGCGGGGTTTTTATATCTTGAGGTTTACTCCTGCTAATACCATTAACACCCAATACCTGCATCATGAACAAGTCTGCCAAAATCTGGATGAACGGCGAATTGATTGACTGGATTGACGCGAAAATCCACATTCTGTCACATGTTGTCCACTACGGTTCATCTCTCTTTGAAGGAATACGCTGCTATGAAACCCAGAAGGGATCGGCCGTGCTCTTTTTGGACGAACACATCAAACGTCTCAGGGATTCTTCAAAAATATACCGTATCGAAATTCCGTACTCTGAAAAAGAGCTGAAAGAGGCCATTCTGGCCACCATCCAGGCCAACAATTTCAAATCGTGTTACATCCGCCCACTGGTTTACCGTGGACAGGGCGCATTGGGAGTCAACCCGCACCGTGCATCCATTGAGGTTGCCATTGCTACCTGGGAATGGGGCACCTACCTTGGAGAAGATGTGCTTGAAACCGGCGTTGACGTCCGCGTTTCCTCCTGGACCCGTCCGGCCCCGAACACCCTTCCCGCATGGGCAAAAGCCGGAGGTAACTATCTGAACTCGCAGCTCATCAAAATGGAAGCCTTGATGGACGACTACGCCGAAGGGCTTGCGCTTGATGTGAACGGTTATGTTTCAGAAGGAAGTGGCGAAAATATTTTTGTCATCCGCGACGGAATTATCTACACCCCCATGTCGGGCCAGTCAATACTTCCCGGATTCACCCGCTACGCCATCATGCACATTGCAAAAGAGCTTGGCTACGAAGTCCGCGAAACACTGATTCCACGCGAAGCCCTCTACATCGCTGACGAGGTATTCCTGACCGGCACTGCAGCGGAAATCACTCCGGTCAGAAGCATCGACAAATATCCGATCGGCAATGAAAAACGGGGCCCGATTACCGAAATACTGCAGGAGGCATATCTCAAAATTGTTCACACTGGCGAAGATCCCTACAACTGGCTAACCTTTATCTCACCACCGCAAGAAGTGCATGAGCTGGAATAACATTGTCGGTCAAAAGCGTCAGATCCGTGTTCTGCAGAACGCACTTGCAACAGGGCGCCTTGCTCATGCCTACCTCTTCACCGGCCCCGACGGGTCGGGAAAAGAGTCGGTCGCCTTTGAACTCGCCTCGCTCCTCAACTGCCAGAATACCACGGCCAGCAGTGAGGAGGGCGCGTGCGGGGTATGTCGTGACTGCGTGTTGATCAAGGAATTCATGCACCCGAACGTAGAGTATATCTTTCCGGTAGAATCGGCCTTGCTCGACCCGGGTGACTCGGCAAAAAAAGAGAACAAGAAATTTACTGATGCAAAAGAGCGCTACGACGCACTGCTCGAACAAAAAAAACAGAACCCCTATCTCTCCCCTGCCATGGAGCGCTCCATGGGCATTCTGACGGAACAGATCGTCTCGCTCCAGCACAAGGCGATGTTCATGCCGAGTGAGGGCAGCAAAAAGATCTTTATTATTTCGCAGGCCGAACGGCTGCACCCCTCGGCGGCCAACAAACTCCTCAAACTGCTCGAAGAGCCGCCACCACACGTCCTCTTCATTCTGGTTTCATCAAGGCCAGACGCACTGCTCCCGACCATCCGTTCGCGATGCCAGGCGCTCCGTTTTTCACGCGTCACCCCGCAGGAGCTGCGACTCTGGCTGCATGACAACCGTCCCGAGATTCAGGAACCCGAATTGAGCTTTATCGCCAGCTTTTCGCGGGGCAACCTCCGGCTTGCCTGGGAGTTCATCAACAACCGCGACAGCAACACGGCTGAAACCGCAACCATTGTGCTGCGCAACGAGGCTCTCGAATATCTTCGCAAGGTGCTCACCCCCAGCCGCTTCCACGAAGCGATTACCTCCTGCGAGCAGAACGCCAAAAACCTTTCGCGTGGCGACCTCGTCCTCTTTCTCGCCGCTCTGCTCCTCTTCTTTCAGGATGCCAACCACCGCCGCATCAATGCAGACTTTCAGGAGCTGAACAACCCCGACATCAGCGAGGCCATCGACCGTTTCGCAAAAAACTTCCCCAATCCGGACTTTTTCCAGATCTCAACCCTCACCGAAGAGGCCATTCGCGCCATAGAACGCAACGCCAGCCCGCTCCTCGTCATGGCCTCATTTACGGCTCAGATCAAGGGGTTGCTGCTGCGCAAGGGTTGAAAATCAAAGAGTGCCGACAGTCGAATCAACCCAGTCAAGATAAGCGGGAAGAGCGCCGGTAATGGGCACTTTGATAATTTCCGGTATCGCAGAGCTCTGCCTTCGCCTGCCACTCTGCTTCGCTGCGGGCCTTCGGCTTGCCTCACCCGCCAGTTATTCCTGTGCAGAAGATTATAGTTCGAAGCAAGTGCCGTGACATCCTCGAAATCGTTCTGTTGTAATCAAAATACTGCTAATCAAAATTAAATATACAGTTACAACATTTTATCAAATGTATTTCCGGGTACTGTACAGATCGGCACAAGAACACTGAGGGCCACATTTCTTGCAGAATAAGCAGGAAATTTGAGTATTCCTTGACTTGTGGCGTGTTTTTTACATTGTTGGTGAGCAGGAAACGGGATGGCACGTAGCCAAACAATGAGACTTTTACCGGTCAACAACGAGGTACTGGCCTTTTTCCGGGGTTGACTGCCTTTACATTTGTTATGACAAGCCGGTTGCTTTGAAAACAGCTTCCAGAGTAGAGGCCGTCAGAACCTCCTCGCTCCAGGCCTCTGCATACAAGGGGAGATTAACGCCACCACTACACTGTTAGCGATGACCTGAACAGCCAAGGCAAATATTGAAAAAAAGAGAGAAACTTTCACCCGTATGACAGTCTTTGTCCCATCCCCATGCTTATCATAAAAAGAAAAGGACGAGAAGTATGGCAGAAGGTAATAATCAACAAGAACCGGGAGCCGCTTACTCTGTTGCAGAAAGGAT
>CAIQGA010000137.1 GCA_903871235.1 uncultured Chlorobiaceae bacterium | reverse complement strand
TAATGTAATATCATAATCATTGGTTGCTGAGTACGTTTTTACAGAGAAATCTACAGATTTCCATACGCCTCTTGGGTCATTATCCGGATTCTTGTATCGTTTATCCATGTCAGCAGTGCGAGGCAGTAGAAATGGCCTCCATACCTCTTTACTTTTAGCATAAACAAGAACATGATCATGGCTGTCTGATAGCCATTTTGTGTCATTTTGAGGCGAATATTTTTTTTCCCAAACCACATTCGCCACAAAATTCTTCCGCCCGAAAATCTCATCCATGATCACCTTGAGATAATGCGCCTCATTATCGTCAATCGTCACCCAAATGCTCCCATCCTCCGACAGCAACTCACGCAAGAGCTCAAGGCGAGGATAGATCATCGCCAGCCACTTGGTATGCTCCAGATTGTCGTCGTAATGCTCAAAGGCGCTGCGGGTGTTGTAGGGTGGATCGATAAAAACACACTTCACTTTTCCGGCATAATAGGGCAGTAACGCTTTCAGCGTATCAAGGTTGTCACCCTGAATCAGCATATTGGCCGTATCGCGCTCCCCGCAGGAGAGCTCCCGTACCTCCTCCAGCAACCGGTAGGGCGTCTCTGATGCTGCATGAATATCTTTGTCGCGGGTAAGCCAGTGCAAAAGCGGCATAGTCTTCGGTCCTCCTGACGTCAAACACATAGTTTTTCCAAAATCAGCCCGCCATCCCTGCTTCTTGTTTGGCCAGCAAAGGGTGATGGCCGATAAAGATAAACAACGATTTATATTAAACGTGCAGTTTTTGAAGGAGCCAGTTGATCTTTTTATTGTTTCAGTTTGGTTCTTTTGTTCTCCCCTCCGTTTTAATCGTGAGGTAGTATGATTCCGATGGCAAAAAGCTGAAAAACTAAAAAAAGAGCTTGGTGGGAAATGCTCGTTTGCTTACATTTACATCAATAACACCTGCCACGCTTCCCGATTGAACAGCGCACCCGGGCAGGTTTTCGCTTTTCAGGTGGCACCCTCTTTCAAGCATCAGGAGCAGAAAAAAATCGAAAATAAGGCTTTATCATAAGGATAAGGTACAGAGTTCAGGTTGCGACTTTGCGGAATTATTTTTTCATAAGTGAGGAGCTGTTTTATGAGTAATCAAGAGATACTTGACCTTGCGATGACCCTCAAACCAGTAGAGAGGCTTCTGATTATTGATGGATTGTTGCGAAGCCTTGACGAGCCAGACCACAAGATTGATGAGCTTTGGGCTGTGGAAGCAGAGAAACGTCTCAGTGCCTACCGGGAGGGGCGTGTTGAGGGTATTCCCATGGAAGAGGTCTTCAAAGAGTAGATGAAGGTCGTTTTTTTGAAATATGCCAAGCAAGAACTGGATGATGCCACCCAGTTCTATGAATTGGAGTTCAGCGGTCTTGGTCGGCGCTTCAGGGAAGAGGTAAAGAATGCGGTATCAAGAATTGTCGAATATCCCGAAGCATGGCCTCTTGAACGAGGGGATTTCAGAAAATGCATGCTTCATAAATTCCCCTATGTATTGCTCTATTCTCTTGAAAAGACGCATCTTATTATCATTGCAGTTGCGCATCAGCACAGAAAACCAGAATACTGGATTGATCGGGAAATAACATAACACTTCGTCGCTAAAAGAGAGCTTAGGGTTTTTGGGCTGGATTCTTTAGATGTTGACGATATTCTTGATTACTTCTGTCTGGTTGGAGATAAACGGCATATATTTTACTTATGGCGACCGTTGCTCAGAGACCCAAAAGATTGCATAAAAAGGCAAAAGAGCTTGCGGTTTCTACGAAATCGAAAGAATCTCCTCTTCGAGCAGTTGCTGGTTATAGAGTTCTGCGTAGAGGTGTTGCTCGGCGAGCAGCTCTTCGTGGGTACCGCTTTCGACAATGGCGCCCTCTTTGAGCACAACAATGCGGTCGCAGTTTTTTACCGTGGAGATCCTGTGGCTGATGAGCAGGATGGTGGTGTCGGGGAGCTTTTGCAGGAGCGCCTCAAAGATGCGTGCTTCGGTGTCGGTATCAACGGCTGAAAGGGCGTCGTCGAGCACGAGGAGACGGGGTTTCCAGGCAATGGCCCGGGCAATGCAGGCCCTCTGCTTTTGACCGCCGGAGAGGTTGATCCCTTTTTCGCCGAGCATAGTCTCAAAACCGTCGGGGAAATCCTCAACATCGTCGTAGAGCATGGCAATGCGGCTCGCTTCAATGACCGCGTCAGCCTCTTCGTCACGGCTGCCCCAGTTGATGTTGTGGGCGATGGTGTCGGAAAAGAGAAAGTTGACCTGGGGCACAAAGCCGATGCATTCGCGCAGGGTTTTGAGTGAAAAGCTTCGTATGTCGCGGCCATCAAGCAGTATCTCCCCGTCGATTGCTTCATAGAGTCTCGGTATCAGGTTGACCAGTGTTGTTTTGCCCGAGCCTGTGGCACCGACGATGGCCACTTTTGAGCCTGCGGCAATGTCGAGCGTGATGCTCTTCAGCACAGGATTTTTTTCCTGCCCGGGGTAGTGAAAGCGCACATTGCGGAACGAGAGAGCTCCGCTGAAGCTTTTTTCGGGAATCTCACTCTCGTTTTCCTTAATATCGGGCCTGGCATTGAAAATTTCATTCAGTCGAACCTGGGCGGAGGCGGCTCTCTGTACAATGCTTGTGACCCAGCCGATGGAGATAATGGGCCAGCTCAGCATGGAGACATAGACGATAAATTGTGCAATCCCGCCGACGCTCATGCTGCCGTTGATGACGTTTATTCCGCCGACCCAGACAACCGGGAGGAGCGAAAAAGCGGTCATGGAGGTCAGAAAGGCAAAAAAGAGAGCCTGAAGCTTTCCAAGGGAGAGGTTTTTGCGATAGTACTCTTTGTTGAGGATTTCAAATCGGTTGATTTCGAACGATTCACGGGTATAGCTTTTCACCACCCGGATGCCGGAGAGGTTCTCCTGCACGAGATTGGTTATTGCGGCGTAGCTCTCCTGAATGCTTTTCGACCGTTTTTGCATGGAGCTGCCGATTTTATAGACAGAGTAACTTAAAATCGGGGCAGGCAGCAGGGCAAAGAGGGTGAGTTTCGGGGAGATGGCTATCATGGCAATCAGTGCAAAAAAGAGCCGGAAGAAGGTGTTGAGGGAGTACATGATGCCGGGCCCGAGGAACTCTCTTATGGCATTGAGGTCATTGGTGCCTCTTGAAATGAGATCTCCGGTCGTGGTGGTGTTGTAAAAACGGCGGGGAAGTTTTTGCAGATGTTGGTAATAGTCGTTTTTCAGGTCATATTCAATATGTCGTGAAGCTACAATAATGTTCTGGCGAACAAGAAAGAGAAAATAGCCACTCAAAAGGGCGAAGAGAAAGTAGAGGCCGGTGTCGAGGAGAATATCGGAAAGTTCGAAATGCCGGTTCATGGTGTCGATGGCGCGCCCTATGTAGTTTGGCGCGATGACGGCAAAAAGGTTGGTCAGAATGATAAAGAGAAAGCCTGACCAGAGATTTTTTTTATACCTTAAAAGATAAGGTTTAAGGCTGAGAAGATTTTTCATCCGTCATAAATTTTTGAAGTGACGGTAGTAATGTATAATAAGAACAGGGAAAACAAAACTTCACCCTTATTTCAGCTCTCTTATGGCATTTGATGCAGCAAAAAACTACTACTCAATTGGCGAGGTTACCAAAATCGTCGGTGTTCCAGCCTATCTGCTTCGGTACTGGGAGGGTTTTTTTACGGAACTGACTCCGGCAAGGGATACCAAGGGAAACCGGCGTTATACCAATCGCGATATTGCCCTTGTGCTCAATATCAAGGAGCTGGTCTATGAAAAAGGGTACAAGCTTGGGAAGGCGAGTGAAATTGTCAAGGGAGTGCTTAAAAGCAATGGAACGGATCAAAAAACTACTGAAATCCTCAAACTGCAGAAACAGATCGGCCACGAAAAGAATCGCCACGGAGTGGTTGACGAACGGCGGATAGTGCTTCTGAAAGAGATTAAAGAGGAGATCGAGGATATCTTGCAGTTGATGGGGTGAAAAGAGAAAAACCGGCTTTTCACCGGTTTTTCTGCTTTCATCATTTCGATTGCTTACTGAGCGTACAGCACTTCAAACTGTCCGGTACCACCTTTGCAGACATGCTCGACCCAGCGGCCATAAGCACCACCGCTCCAGCGATACTCTTCAAGGTTCTGTGAACGGAACTGGGGAGCCGCATAGCGGACTTTATATCCCTTTGGAAGAACAATTTTCAACTGGGCATCGACGGTAAAGTCGTTCAGTTTTCCTACCATGCCGTGGTGTACCAGCGGAATGAGGGGATGGTTCAAAATTCTGCGCAGACCGCCGCCAGCATCAACCGATACGCCAGGGAAGTCGCCATCAACTTTCACTTCAATACCCTGTGAGTCAGAACGGAAACCAGCCTCTACCGATGCAGGTCTGTTCAGCTTGTCTGCCGGGAAGAGCTCTGCCCAGCGTGCAATGGAATCAACAATACCTGAACCGCCATGTGAGAAGCGCCATCTCGTCACACCAACCGGTCCTTTGTCTCCACTTTCGGTACCGATGCTGTTGACCTCAATTTTTGAAATTCTCTGTCCGCCTTCATTCAGTGCCGTAAAGGCCGGGCCGATAAACCAGAACTCGCGAATCCAGTCATTGAATGCGCCATTCGACTGCAATGCCTGCAAGGTACCTTCCCATGTGTCGATAACATCAGGATTGTCAAGCGGAACCTTCATGATAATGTCATGGAACTGACGACCCTGCATGTAGATAGGGTTCGGTACATTTCTTTTGACTGCGTCTGAACGGTAGTAGAAGAGATTGACAACGGAGCCTTCAAAGGAGAACGAGTGCGAGAAGTCGCCGACGGTAACCGAGCCTTCACCAACGCAGATTCTTCTCTCCTTGGTCTCGTTGGCAATGTCGGCTTCTACAACCAGCTTGCTTTTTGTGCTGTCTACAATCGACTCAATAACTGCCGAAAACCGTACAAACCCTTTGGCCGGGTCGAGAGGCTTTACGTTGATCTTGATGTTACAGTCAGCCGGTAAAAGGGGCAACGCCGGGGGGACGTTTACCTTTGCCCTGCATTTTACCTTGGCCCACGAGCTTGAACCGCCCTCAAGTACAATCTCATAATCTGAGTGTGCGGTAGTGGTGTCTTTTGTGCCGAAAAGAGCCATAATGAGTTCTCCTTTTTCTAATGGCGTTGAAATTGGATATTTTCAGGAAATGTCACAGAAACTATTCCTGTTAAGTAACAGATTGTAAGAAATTTAAAGAATAAAAATCAATAAATAAAGTAAAATATGCTTTGAGTGATTATCTCTTTGCCGGAAACACAGTTTACTTCCGGTAGTTTTCTGCTATAGCCGTACTTTTTTGATTTTTTTGCGTCAATTGATAACCTTTTTCTTGTTTTGATGAGCCAATTATCCCGGATAATTAACCAACTGAGTCACTCCCGTTACGCAGCCCCTCTTTTGAGCGGCGCTCTTCTTGGCCTCTCGTTTCCCTCTTATCCCTTTATCCGCCTTGAACTAATCGCATGGGTTGCCCTTGTGCCGTTGCTCATCTCCCTTCGCACGGTAAAAAAAACAGGGGAGCTCTTTCGCCGGGTCTATCTTACAATGCTTCTTTTTTGTTTGATCAGCCTCTGGTGGGTGAGTCTTGCAACCTTCCCCGGAGGAGTGTTGACCATTGTTGCGCAGGCATTTTTTTTGACGGCGCCTCTGTTTGCCTTTTTTGCCCTCAAAAAAATGGCTGGCTACCGTTTTGCCCTCTTTTCGCTCCCTTTTGTCTGGGTTGCATGGGAGTGGGCCTACATGCAGCAGGATATGTCGCTTGGATGGCTGACCCTCGGTAATTCACAGGCCAACTTGAACCTTATGATTCAGTATGCCGATCTTGTCGGGGTATGGGGAGTCAGTTTCTGGCTTCTCTGGTTCAATGTGCTGGTGGTGCTCTCTTTGATTGGAAGCAAAAAGGAGGCGATCGGCTCAGTTGTCATTATGGCTCTCATGGTTGCGGCTCCACTGCTTTATGCTATAGCACTCTTTTCTCGGGAAGGGGTGGGGGCTGAAAAGGAGTTGCGGCTCCGGGTAACGCTTGTTCAGCCAGATATCAACCCCCATGAAAAGTGGGCGGAGTATAACAGCTCCGAGATTATGGAACGATATTATCGCATGACCGGCAAGGCTGTTCGCGAAAAACGGCCCGAGCTGGTGATATGGCCTGAAACCGCGATCCCATTTTCCGTTCTTGACACTGCTTATGCCGATGATCTGCATTTGTTGCGCTTTGCGCTGCAAGAGTGGAATACTGCACTCTTGACCGGCTTTATTGATCTTGCTGGTGAGCGCAATCAGCCTGTTGAGAGCTATAACGCTTCGATGCTGCTTGAACCGGGCAGTGGCGAACCCCAGATTTATCACAAGATGCGGCTTGTTCCCTTTGCCGAGCGGGTGCCCTATATCGACTATTTTCCCTGGCTTGGTAGTCTCACTTTTTCCCTTTCAGGTATCAGGGGATGGGGAAAGGGGCGCGACGCCTCCATCATGGAACTCTCCTCTCCAAGGCATGGGAAGGTTGTAATCGCCAATATTATCTGTTACGAGTCCATTTTCCCTGCCCTTGTTTCGGAGTTTGTTTGCAAGGGGGCGAAGCTTTTGACTCTTGTGACCAATGACGGCTGGTATGGTACCTCATACGGCCCTTATCAGCATCTGGCCATTGGCCGAATGCGTTGTATCGAAAATCGACGGGCAATGGCTCGCTGCGCCAATACCGGCCTGACGGTTGTGCTCGATAAATTTGGGAGAACCATTGCAGAGGTGCCCTGGTGGCAGGAGGAGTGCTTGACGGCCGAGGTGCCGCTCGAAAGCCGCATGACCTTTTATACCGTGCACCCCGATCTTCTGCCAAAAATAGCGTTGGTTCTCTCTGTACTCTTTTTTGTCGTTGCGTTTATAAAGAGTTTAAGAGGGGAGAGTGCTTTGTAACCGGGCTTCGCTTACGACAGGTCGTAAGCCTTGATTTTACGGTAGAGGGTTCGTTCTGTAATGCCGAGAGCAATGGCCGTTTTCCGTTTATTTCCGTGGCACGCCTCCAGCGCCTCGGCAATGGATTTCTTTTCTATGTCGTCGAGAGAGTGGAGTGTTGCTTCGGTGGGCGTGCAGTTTCCGTTTTCGCCTGAGGAGGGCCCCGGCGCGGTCGTAAAGGGTTGAATCGTTGCCGATGTATCGGGCAGCAGCAGCGGGGTGAGCGCTCTGGTTTGAACCAGGTGTTGAAGGAGTTGACGCATATCGCTCACCTCCTGACGAAGCTGAATAATTGAGCTGTAGATGACCTGAAGCTCATTTTTTTCCGACCTGACTGGATCATGAACCAGACTTTTGTACCTGTTTCGCTGCACCAGATGCCGTTCAAGGATTTCCGGGGTGATATATTTTCCTTTTTCAAGTACAAGCAGCGACTCTATAAGATTTCTCAACTCGCGAACGTTGCCTGGCCAGGAATAGCGCATCAGCATCTCCGCAGCATCAGGGCTGAATCCTTCAAAAAGAATCTTGTGTTTCTGTTCAAATTCATGAACAAATGTCTCAGCAAGCAGGAGGATGTCACGGCCTCTCTCCCTCAGCGGCGGAATCTGGATTTCAACACTGCGCAGACGGTAAAAGAGATCCTCCCGAAAGTTTTTTTCAGCAACAGCCTGATACATATTTTTGTTTGTAGCGGCAATGATGCGGGCATCAGAGTAGATCGTTTCCGATGACCCGACCCGCTGAAACTCCCCGGTCTCAATAACGCGGAGAAATTTTACCTGGGTTTCAAGAGGCATTTCACCGATTTCATCAAGAAAAATGGTGCCACGGTCGGCGCTTTCAAAGTACCCTTTTCTGCTTTGTACCGCTCCGGTAAAGGCCCCTTTTTCATGGCCAAAGAGCTCCGATTCAAGAATGCCGGAAGGAATAGCGCCACAATTGACAGGAATAAAGTTTTTCTCGGCCCGCAGGCTGTTGGCATGGATAAAGCGAGCCAGCACATCCTTGCCCGAGCCGGTCTCTCCGATAATTAATACCGTAATATCGGTACCCGCAACCTGAAGAGCAAGTTGCTTGAGCTGGGAAATCATTACAGATTGTCCGATGATGGTGCCCTCTCGCTTCATCAGGTTTTTTTCTCTTTGGTTCAACGCGGATCCCCTTCCGCCGAAACAATAATTGCGATAAACGGCAGTTTTTTCATCAGAGCCTCGGCCTCCTCTTTTGATGCGTAATTATTTTTCAGGATCACTTTATAGAGGTCGCCCTGCTGAACGGTTATTGTCGGTTCGTAAAGAAAGATTTTTCGGGTAAGTATTTCTGCATTTTCTTTGCTTGCGAAACTTCCGAACTGCAGCGTGAAGCCTTCCTTTTTTACAATGGTCGATGTTTTTTTCAAATTTTCAGCCAACGAATGTGAGAGCGGCAGGGTGCTCTTGTTTGGCAAAGTAGTCAAAGAATCTGCTCTTTCCTGCGTTGCTT
The DNA here is from genome assembly GCA_903871235.1 of uncultured Chlorobiaceae bacterium. Lineage (GTDB taxonomy): Bacteria > Bacteroidota > Chlorobiia > Chlorobiales > Chlorobiaceae > Chlorobium. Next base: position 6,711 of record CAIQGA010000137.1, on the reverse strand, counting down.
TTTCCTGAAAAAGTGGCGGGGGAGTTCTTGTTTCTGGCTCTGGTTTTTCCGCAATGTGCGCGACCTGCTGCTTTGTGCTGTCTTGAACCTCTGCGAGTGTCGATTTCGTTGATGGCAGAGGTTGCGAAAGTTTTGGAAGCGGGAGAGTGCCGCCGAGCGCCTGATTGTAGGCGGCTATTCGTGCCGTGCTGAGCGAATCGAGCAGGGGATCAGGATAATCGTTCAATTGCTTCTGAAAAAGCTCTATCGCCTCTGGCCCGCTTTCACAAAGAAGGGCGTCCACAACGGTTTTTTCTGAAGGCCGGGTGATGTTTTGCTGAATATTTTCAAGCAAATAAACCTTATCTTCGGCCACGTACTGCTCTATCTCCCGCGCATAAAAACGTTCTGCTGCCGGATAGAGAATGGGTGGCGAGAAGAGCGCAACTGAAAGCGCAATGCACAGCGTTGCAGCGCTTTTGCGAAGGTGAAAGAACCTTTTTTCAGAAAGCATACCGGTAAAATTTATTCATGTTCAGTGTTTCCTGTGGGATTTTTCTCTCTTGAATATGCCAAATTTTTTCATATAAAATTAACTGCATTCCATGTATACCCTCTCCATGAAAGCTTTTGCAAAAATTAATCTTGGCCTTCTCATCACCGGCAGGCGCGAGGATGGTTATCACACGCTTGAGACTATCTTTGCGCCAATCAACTGGTATGACACCATCGAATTCAGTGATTCTGATACGATTTCGATGAGTTGCTCCAATAATTCTCTTCCGGTGGACGACAACAACCTTTGTATCAAGGCCGCCAGATCCCTGCAGCATTTTGCCGGAACCAGAAAGGGAGTCGCGATGAATCTTCATAAACAGGTGCCTTTTGGCGCGGGCCTTGGGGGTGGAAGCAGCGACGCAGCAACAGTGCTCAGGGTACTCAATCAGCTCTGGCAGGTCAATATATCACCGATAGAATTGCACGCTCTCGCCGTAAAGCTTGGTGCTGATGTTCCCTATTTTCTTGCCATGAAAGGACTCGCTTATGCGCGAGGTATTGGAGATGATCTTGATGACCTCGGCTTCACCCTTCCATATTACGTGGTCACTGTTTTTCCTGAAGAGCATATTGCGACTGCCTGGGCATACCGGAATTTCTATCCGCGTTTTGACAGGGAACTTCCAGACTTAAAAAAACTGGTTTCAGAACTTTGTATGTCCCGTAAAAAAGAGAGTCTTGCACTCTTTGAAAATGATTTTGAGCCAGCGGTATTCGATCATTTCCCTGTCGTTCGCCAGGTTAAATCCACATTGCTTGACGCGGGAAGTATATTTGCCTCACTTTCCGGCAGCGGTTCAGCCGTTTTCGGTCTCTTTGAAAGGGAGGATGACGCGCTTGCAGCCATGAATTGTTTGCCTGAAACGTATCGCAAAAGTTTGACTCGTCCGGGATTCTCCATGGAACAATAACCAAAAGACCTCAAGCAGTTGAGAATAAGTATCACTCTTATCGCTCATTTTGCTGCTTGAGGTTTTTGATAATTTTGTCGGGAAAAATAAAGGAACAGGGGTTCCTTATTTATTCTGGTATACGGTACAATTCGACACTTTCACCATCACTTTCAATTGCTTTGACCCACTGTGGTTTAGGGCCTCTGCCTACCCAGTATTCAGTCTCACTCTTTCTGTACTTGATGGGCGATGGTGTTCTCTGTCCAGCTTTAACAGCTTTTCCTTTTCTCTCAAGCTCTTCAGAGGAGATATTATAGGTGACCATCTTTACTTTGATATCATCAATGACTGCTCTACGCTCTACGTTGATGATATCCTGAGCCTGCCTCTGAAGCTGAGCTATCTGCGTCTGAATTTCTGTAAGTGTTGACATGATTTTTTTCTGATAATTAGTTTGGTACTACCTAAAGACACACCCCAATTTAAAATAAATTTTTATTTCTTCCTATTCCAAAAGAAGAGTTGATGGTTTATCTCGTTTCTTGTCATGAAAGGAATTAAAGTACAAACCCTGTGTTGGCAAAATATCGGTAAACTCTTTAAGCTTTTGAGTTGCCTGGAGGCGAAATTGAATCGTTTTGTGCCGTTGGTCGATTGCCGGAACAAGCACATTTAACCAACGGCACAACTCTTTTTTTGTAAGCCGGAAAGTACCGGTGATGGAGATAAATTCTATTTCAAGAGGGTTCATTGGAGAGCGATAAAGATGCTATTGTACTTTTTAACAGCAGGATGTTCGCCTCTCTCACAATGGTTTGTCAGTAATAATTTGTCATCAATACGTGGTTTTTTTATGCAGGAATTGAATCTTCTGGATCAATAACGCCCTCTTTCAGTTTACAATATCACTCCTGTGCCATATCTGCAAGAATCCCTTTCTTCTCCTAATTGTCGATCAAAATTCCGTGAATATCGCGCAGAGTTGCCTTTCCCCGGTATCCTGTTTTGTGTTACATCTTTTCTCAACAGAGGAAATCACCGGATAGTTGCTTGCTTTGTATTGGTGTGATTTGTATTGTAATTCTCACTTAATCGTTGCGGCATCTCTGTTATCGAATTCCTCTCACAACCGCCGCCCCTGCCCGATGATTTCGCTGAGTTCGGCGCTGATAAGGCGGAGATCTTCGTCAAGAAAATGTGACGAATGCAGCCGGGCGCGTTTCACCTCCGAAACATCTATTAAAGAATCTTTTACAGAGGGTTTAAAGAGGGGAGCTGCGCAGAGTATGGTGCCATCCGGGCCTGTCACCGAGGAGTTTCCCCAGTAGGTGAAGCTGTCCTCATTACCCACACGGTTGATGCAGGCGACATAGCTGCTGAAGAGAAACGAGTAGGTCGAGGCAATGGTTTGCCACTGGGTTATAATTGCCGGATTACCGATCCCTGGCGACATGCGCAAGGGGCTCGACATCAGCACAAAGAGCAGCTTGGCACCCTGATGAGCCAGCAGGTAAGGTACCGAAACATGCCAGAAATCTTCGCAAATGGCTACGCCGATTCGGCCAAGCCGTTTTGAAGTGACTGCCTTGATTTGCTGACCGGCAGAAAAATAGCGCAGCTCCTCAAACATACCGTAGGTGGGCAGATAGATTTTGCGGTGCACACTTTGGCCTATACCATCTTCAAACATGAACGCAGAGTTATAGACGCCATAATCGTTGCTCAGCTCAATACCTCCGCAGATAATCGAGATCTTCCGGCTCAGCTCGCGCAGGGGGGCAAACCTTGCATCCTCAATGTGCATGGCAATATCCTGTGCAGCATCCTGAACATTGTACCCCGTGAGTGAAAGCTCTGGGAAAGCGATGGCATCAGCCCCCTCTCGTATCGCCTCTTCAATCAGGGTGCAGTGTTGAGCAAGATTTTTATCAAAATTGGCCAGTGTGCAATCAATCTGGGCTATGCGCAGTTTCGCGTTCAGCATCCTTGTTTCGGGTTTTAATGGTAAGGATAAAAAAGATAGAAGGTAAACGAGAGTCCAGCAAGAATCCACATCCCGCCGCGCACCTCACGCACCCTTCCGGTAAAGAGTTTCAGGAGAACATAGGCAATAAATCCGGCAGTTATACCGACGCCGATATTGAAGGTGAAGATCATGAGCGTAATCGTCAGAAAGGCTGGCAGGAGCTCACTGTAGTCGCTGAAATCCATCTTCGTCACCGATTGCAGCATGAACATGCCGACAACAACCAGCGCAGGGCCGTAGGCGTAAGGTGGCACAATGGTGAGCACCGGTGAAAAAAAGAGGGCCAGGCCAAAAAGCGCTGCCACAACAATTGCTGTAAATCCGCTCTTTCCGCCCTGTTCAATACCGGCGGCTGACTCAATATAGACGCCCGCCGTCGTGGTGCCAAAAAGCGAAGCGGCGATGGTCGAAAGCGCATCGACCAGCATCGGCTTTTCAATCTCCGGCAGGTTATCCTGTTCATCCAGCAGGTTGGCTCTCGACGACAAGCCGAAAAGGGTACCCATGGTATCAACAAAATCCATCACGAGCACACTGATGATGACGCTGGCAAATCCCCAGGTCAGCGCCCCCTGCAGGTCGATTTTCATAAAGATCGGCTCAAGGGAGGGTGGCATACTGAAGGCCGCTATGGGAAGGGGAACGAGGCCAGTCAGGAGAAATGCGCCCGTCGTCACAGCCATACCGGCAAGAATGGCCCCGGTTACCCGCTGGATGAGAAGCACGGCCGTAATAAGCAGCCCGCCAAGGCTGAGGAGTACCGGGAGTTGTGCAATATTGCCGAGCTGCACCGGCGCACCGGGCACACCGAGCGTCACAATGCCCATCTCACTCAGACCGAGAAAGGCGAGAAAAAGACCGATTCCCCCTGAAAAGCTGTGCTTGAGCGAAGAGGGAATAGCCTCAGCCAGCCATTTGCGCAGCCCCCCGATGGTGATCAGGGTAAAGAGCACACCGCCGATAAAGATGGCCGCCATCGCCGTCTGCCATGAGTAGCCGAGCGTCTGCACCACCGTATAGGCAATAAAGGCATTCTCTCCCATGTAGGGTGCTACCGCAAAAGGGCGTTTGGCATAGAGCCCCATCAGCAGCGTGCCAAAGATGGAGGTGAGGATGGTCGCCGTCATCGAGGCCCCTTTCGGAATACCCGCCGCCGCAAGGATGGCCGGATTGACAATAATAATATAGGAGAGCGTAAAGAAGGTGGTGATGCCGGCAATTATTTCCTGGCGGTAACTGGTACCGTGCCGGTCGAACTCGAAGTATGAGCGTAGTGTCATGGTCGGATATTGTTTTATAGCGGGAATCAGGTTTTATAAATGCAAGATACAGATAAAGCGTGAAAACGGTGAGCTTCAGGCAAGGCTGCCACATTCGCTATGTGATTCGCCTGATGATGGCTTTAAACTGATTGCCGCGCCGGTCGTCGATGAGATCAATATGCGGCCACGCCTCAGTAGCTCGCGGGATGCCACTCCCGATGCCTCGGTAGGGGAGCATATAAAAAGCGTGAGAGACCAGTACAGGGTTCCGCAGATTGGATAAACCAAAGCGGATCTGTTCAACATCAAGATGGTTTGGCAGGTGACCGGGGCTTATGATTTCAATACGGTCGGAAAAAATGAGCAAGCGTATGGGTGCGCTGATGAAATAGTCGCGATGTACCAACGCATTGACCAGCAGCTCTTCAAAGACGGCTTCGGGCACTTCAAGTTGTCCGGGACTGTTGAAACCTTGATTACCCTGTACATGGCGGAGATTTCGCTTGATAAAAGCGATGGCACGTCGGTACTGTTCAGGGAGGTTTCCATCAATATCTTCGCTGTCGAGATAGTGATTGTCGTGCAGCACGGTACCAGGAAACGCGACAGCCTTGATAATAAAAGCAGGCTTGAGTATAGAAGGGGCATTGCCGAAAAGAAGCAGTGCCGCCAGATTTGGCACACCATTGCGTGCAAGACTCAGGTTTTGCACCAGTTTGGGCAACCCCAGGCCAGTCGCTTCAATTGATTTATGGTATCGGCGCTCAAAATAGTCGTTCAGCTCTCTCTGGTTCAGCGCATCAAGCGTTGCATATTGAACTGGCACTTCATCCGCATAGAGCAGACCAGATTGCTGAAACATTCGCTGCATCTCCTCACGTGCCGTCACATGTCGTTTGTCAGCGCCACTTTTTACCCATATCCGGCCAAGAGTGTCTACGTAAGGTTTATTCAACCCTTCAGCGACATCAATTACCATGACGAGGCCATCCGAAGTAGGAACATTTGTTGATAACGGATTAACTGGCGGATGGACATTTTGTGAGGCAGCGTTCGACAATAACTGGTTGAGCCTCATAACATCTGTCGCCTCAAGCCCCGACACCTTGCCATTATCAGCCACACCAATGAACAATGTTCCTCCTGCACAATTGGCAAATGCAATCAGTTCAGCCGCCAGAGCATCAGCATTGGTAAAATCCTGCTTGAACTGGTTATGGCTATCCTCCCCAACTGCAAGAATGGCGCGTAGTTCAATCTCGTTCATATCATCCTCTCCCCTGTTGTATAAAAGCTTTCATCCCTCTTCATTGTTAATAGACAAGATAGAGTTCAGTAATTACGTTTCCAATTGTCGAGTGCGGGCTCATTCAGCGGAGAGCCAATCGTTTGACCGAGTTTTTGATAGAGAGTCGAGCGCCTGCTCGAACAGGAGGGTTAGCGGGTACTTGATCTATTTTGTTTTGCGGGTCATGATAGATATATTTGAAGTGATTAGTGCTGATTGTGGATTGTTGCCGCAGTGCAGCAGCTCAGTTGAGGTGATGGTGTTGAAACCAAAAGAAATGTATGGAGAACGCGAACGATCGTTACGACAGCCCGTGGAAAGAGGCCATAGAGCAATATTTTTTGGAGTTTATGGCTTTTTACTTCAAGGATGCTTATGAGCAAATTGATTGGTCAAAAGAGCATATTTTTTTGGATAAAGAGTTGCGAGCGGTGGTGCAGGATGCTGAGCTGGGCACACGCTATGTTGACAAGCTGGTCAGGGTGACCGAGCTTTGTGGCATTGAAAGCTGGATCTACATCCACGTTGAAGTGCAGGGCAAAAGGCAGCCTGAGTTTGCCGAACGAATTTTTGTGTACAATTACCGGATTTTTGACCGCTACAAAAGGCCTGTAGCAAGTTTGGCGGTACTGGCCGATGAGCACAAACAGTGGAAGCCAACCTCTTATGGTTTTTCTGTGCTGGGATGCCGCCATACGCTGGAGT
>CAIQGA010000136.1 GCA_903871235.1 uncultured Chlorobiaceae bacterium | reverse complement strand
CGTCTTAAAGGGGCTTATCTCAATGGAGCGCATCTTGAGGGTGCAAATCTCCAAGAGGTAGATTTAAGAAGAGCACATCTTGAAGGGGCTTATCTCAATGGGGCGAATCTTAAGGGTGCAAATCTTGAAGGTGTAAATCTTAATGGTAGCCATTTGAAGGGTGCAGACTTTAGTAGATCTAATCTTATGAGCGCCTCATTCGGTCCAGTCGACCTTAGTGGAGCCTCCCTTAAAGGAGCAAATCTTAACTTTGTCAACCTAGAGGGGGCATGTTTAGCAGGAGCTGATCTGAGCGGGGCTCAGTTAGAAGGGACCAATCTTAGGGGTGCTATCTTGGTTCATGCAAATTTAAATAACACTCGTATGATGTTTACTGATCTCCAGAGGGCAGATCTTGATGGTGTCGATCTAAGTCAAGGATCAGTATTTTGGCGCGTTGTGTTGTGTGAATCAAATCTCCGTGGAGCAAATTTGACGGGTAGAGATTTATGTGAAGTTGATTTCAGAGGTTCAAACTTGGAAGGAGCAGATCTCAGGGGAGCTAATCTAAGTGGAGCAAACCTTGAAGGAGTCCACCTGAAAGGAGCTGATATCAGATATGCCATATTTATAGGAGCAAAGACTCAAGGTGCTGATTTGACTGATGTATTAAGATTGGAGCCCATATAAAGAAATCCCAAATTTACAGCAGTGGTAGCACTGGATTGGACTCTTCCAAGCGAATTAAAAAGGGTCAGTTATATTATCCAATTGAGGGGTAGACTGTAAAAAAAGCCGTTATAGGTGCTAAAATATAGACCAATAAATAATAGAAAATGCTAATTGAGAGCCCTGTCTGCTTAGTTTATTTATTGAAAACATACAAGGAATTTTATCCTTCTCTGTTATATAGAAACTTGAAGACATTCGGGTTGTCGCATATTAACAAGCCGAAGATCTTGATGAGGCAGCACATACTTATCTATGGAAGCGATACCGCTTTGAATCGGCACATCAATTACCGAATGTCCCAGTAGGCCATAAATGTGGACGAATGCAGGATCGAATTGATTTGTTTGAAACGCCTGGTTGTGGAGTTGTCCTTAACTGGGGAAATGGAGGTACAGTCTTGCCTGTGTGACCGATGGAATTAAACAACCGGGCACTAAAAAACTTTATTGAATTGAATTTTAAATATCAGGGAGACAAAGGGGTATGTGGGCAGCGATTTATCTTATAAGTATTGTCGCCGTAAACTGGTTGTTTACAGTGATTCCGCCGATTGGTATATGGCAACCGACCTCCCTCATCGTAGGCCTGACCTTTATATTCCGGGATTTTGCCCAGCGTCAAATAGGTCATTGGGTAATACCCGTTATGTTTATTGGGGGAGGTCTTTCCTATATTATGGCGAATCCAATGGTTGCCATTGCATCCGTTACAGCGTTTTTGTTCTCAGAGTGCCTTGATTGGGCTGTCTATACCCTCACGAGACGACCACTTCACGACAGGATTCTTTTGTCATCAGCACTGAGTACCCCTCTTGATTCAATAATATTTACCGCCATGGCAGGCATATTTAGCCCGTTGAATGTGCTTGTCATGACAAGTTCAAAAATGGTTGGAGCTTTTATGACGTATCTCTGGATGCTGAAGGTAAGAGATCAGTTTAAGCCCAATGATGAAATTTTAAATAGAAGACAATTGTTAAGTAATGATTTATGATTGGAAAATTTGTTTATGACAACCAGTTTGGACCATCAAAAGTTCTTAGTATTGATGGGACTACGTATGAAGTTGAATATTTTATTTCACCTTGGAATCGCAAAAAATGGACTGTAGATATAAATAAAGTTAAGCCATTACGATTATTTGAACAAACTCGAGTATATGTTAAAGTTGCAAATAGATGGCGAATGGGTCGAGTAATTATGGCTCACGAAATAGAACATGGCGGATGCGATTATGATATTCAATTACCAAATAAATACATAGAAAGATTTAAAGAGGAAGATATCTATTGTCGTTGTTGGTCTGATCATGATGATCCGACTGCGACATTGATTTTTGGAGGAATGGAGACACAGTTTTGGTATGAGCATCGGCAACGATTTACGACATCATTATTAGCTCAACGAACTGCCTGCAGGGGGCTATCTTCCATTCTTTCTTCACGAATTGAATTAGTGCCACATCAGATTGAAGTTGCTCGTCGCGTTTTAGAAGATCCTTTGCAACGCTATCTACTTGCTGATGAAGTTGGAATGGGAAAGACAATTGAAGCAGGAATAGTGATTCGTCAATTTCTATTATCAGGTTCGCCAGGTAGTGTGTGGATTGTCGTTCCAGATACTTTGATGCGACAGTGGGAGTTAGAACTGAAAGATAAATTTATAATTGATGATTTCCCGAAACGGGTACACGTCATCTCAACGAATAGTTTATCGAAAATACCTTCTCATCAAGTCTCATTTCTTGTTGTTGATGAAGCTCATCACCTTGTTGCTAACGACATTCCTCCAGATCTTTTGAGATTAGCGGATGCCACTCCTCGGCTTTTATTACTTTCTGCGACACCATCATTAGGTAAGAGTGACGTGCTATTGCGCCTCCTCAAACTTTTAGATCCTGATTGTTATGCTAACGTTGATCCAGTTGAATTTTCTCAACGAGTCGAGAAACGTGATAAGTATGGTTTGTTTCTTCGTGGGTTACGAGTGGATGCTAATTCTATTGTTTTGCATCAAAGGTTACGAGGGTTGCCTGAACTGTGCGGAAATGATTTAGAGGCGCTACGCTTAGGTAAAGATGTTAGTGATGCATTATTAACTGAAAATAAAGTTGTAATTGGCCAAAGTATCAACGCGTTAAGAGGACATATTGCTGATGTACACAGAATACATCAACGTTTGATACGTACCCGCCGTAGAGATGCAACTGGTTGGTTTTGGCCACGGGGTCCAGAAGTTTTGTCCGACGCAGTTCCAAATCTCAATCATATTCAAATATGTTTTGTGAAAGATTCTCGTTATGAGGAATTGTTTGATCTTTTTGATCAATGGCGGATAGATATTGCTTCAAAATTCAGATCAACATCTGATTATAGAAAAGAATTGGTAAACAATATCATAAGCCTTTTCAATGCTATGGGTTGTGGTATTGCCTGTTTTGTTCATGCCTTGGCTAATATGCCACACAAATTTTTTGATACAGAATGGAGTGAAGCGTTTGACAAAGCGCTCTTAGTACCTAATATTGAAAGTGAAAGATCTCATCAAATTGCTATTGCTATTAAAACTCAGATTGATGAGTTAAGTACGAATAGGATAGCAGTATTTGGTAGTGATTCGCAAGATGTAGAGGACTGTGCAAAAGCTCTGTCAGCATTAATTGGCAAGAATAAAGTTTTAATTGCTCGCAAAATTGATGATGGGTGCGAAGATATCGCCACCAGTTTTCAATTTGACAGCGATGCGCAAGTATTGTTTTGTCGCCGTAATGAGGAGGAGGGACTAAATCTTCATTTCGTAAATAAAATCATTCATTTGGATATCCCATTTTCTCCAGCGCGAATTGAGCAGCGTATCGGGAGACTTGATCGATTTGGGAGAAAGGCAAAGCGACTTGAACAGATGCTAATACTCCCTTCAATCCAAGAAGACTCAAGTTTATGGAAGGCATGGTTTGATGTATTAGCCCAAGCTTTTAATGTTTTTAATGTACCTATAGCAGATGTGCAATTTTCTTTGGATTTAATTTCAGATGAGTTATCTGAGGTTTTGCTTGATGAAGGCGCTTTTGGATTACGTAACACTATAGATAAAATTAAAAAGAAAATTGCCCTCGAAAGAGATCGTTTGGATAATCAATACGCCTTGGATCGAGTTCTTCAAGAAGAAGACGCGGCAAGAGGATTCTTTCAAGCATTAGAAGATTTTGAGGAAGATGAAGATGAAATCGCTAAAGCGGTAAAAGGATGGATAGTTGATACTTTGCAACTTCCCTGTAAAGGTGATTATCTGAAAAATTTCAGTTTTGGATGGTCTCAAAATACATTGCTTCCAGTATGGCCTTGGGCAACTCTTTTCAAGGATGGGCTACAAGGGACTCACACCTTTCAGCGCAGAAATTCAATGCGACGAGATGGTCATCAATTCCCTCAATTACTAAGGAGTGGCAGTCTTCTTATGCGTGCAATTGATTTTGAGTACCGTTGGGATGACCGTGGTACTGCATTTGGAACTTGGCGGCATGCGCTTGAGAAGGGAGAAGAAGAAATGTTGGCTTTTAAATTGTCCTATATCATTGAAGCATGCATGCCTGATGGACTCAGTGCGGATGAGAGAAATGGTTT
>CAIQGA010000135.1 GCA_903871235.1 uncultured Chlorobiaceae bacterium | reverse complement strand
GGTGGCCGACAGTGCGGTCGATTACCTTGCCGCAGGCGAAACGCTGACGCAGACCTACACCGTCACGGTTACCGATACGTCGAGCGCGACAGCGACGCAGGATGTTGTCGTGACCATTACCGGGACGAACGATGCACCGGAAGTACAGGCTGCGCATACCAACGACGTAACCGAAGGCACCGGTACCCAGACTCATGACCTTACAGTAAGTGTCCATGATGTTGATGTTACAGATCAATTGAGTGTCGTTGATGGAAGTGTCACCTATACTGTTGGTGGTGCGGCAACCGGAAATGGCGGTCATGAATTGCCTGCGGGAGTGACCATCGTTGGTAACGAGCTGAGGGTTGATACGAACAACGCTGCCTACATCCATATGACTGAATCTGATACCCTCGACATCATAGCCTCTTATCAGGTTACGGATGGTCATACACCGGTTTCTCAAACGGAGAAGATACACATCACCGGTCAAACGTACTCAATCACGGAACAGGTTAATTTCTGGGGTGCTGGTAATGGAGCGTTGGAAGGTGTCGCGGTTTGCCTGGTAGGGACCGCAGGAAACAGTGATATTCAGTTGAAAAACATGGCGTTTGTTCAAAATGGCGCTTATACCACTGCAACCTACGAGGTTCACAAGATTGCGGGAGCAGGCATTAATAACCTTGAGCTTGATTTTTCGCTTGCGGATTCAACAGTTACGACCTGGACTGCTGCGAATGCAATACAGACTACTGGATGGCTCAGTACTACGAGTAATTTGGGCGCTGCTCCAGAGACTCTTACGGTGGTAGCCTTGAATACAGGAGCGGGCGTGTTGGCGGATGGAGATGTCCTACTTGGCACCCTGACGACAACATATCAGACTCCTGATGCAGGTTTGAGTGGAGGTGCTATTACGTTGTCCTATGGTGAATTGAACGCCGCTGATGTGTTGCATCTTCTTACCTCTTTTACGGTAGAACCTACTGTTCAGATGACTGATGCTATTGGTTCAGTCAAGTTTGATGGACTGGAACTGGGGAATTACACCTTGAGTGCAGCCAAAGTGGCAAGTTCTATTGATCCTGCAACTCATACGGTTACATCCACAGATGCTATTCTTGCTGCTCAAATAGTTGCAAACAAGCTTGGACATACTGGTTATGAGCTTTTTGCGGCTGATATCAATAAAGATGGAGTAGTGAGCAATTCTGTAGATACACCGGCGATCATGGGTATGGCTGTTCACACTACGGATCCTGCGTGGGTGTTTGTGAATGGAGATATGGCGCTGGCAGATTTGGGCAACGGTAATGCCGTCAATTGGTCAGCAACGTCGGTTTCTGTCACTCTCGATCACGGCACAGTTTTTGATGAAAATCACAACTTAGACTTGCAGTTGATTGGTGTTGTTTCGGGAGATGTGAACGGAAGCTGGCACGCCGTGGTATAATTCTTTTCTGGTAATTCTTGAAAAGAAATGGTAACATGAGGATGTTTCCGGGAGTCGTTTGCAACAATGATTTCCGGGAGCATCCTTGTGATGCTTAAACCCTTTTACCATGCAAAATTCTGTGCTTGAGCTCAAGACGCATTCTACTGCCGCTGGCCTGGATCTTCAGGTTTGGTTGAAGGCTGGTGTTGTTGCGACTGGCATTGATCTGGTTCTGGCCTACGATTTTTCCAGGGCCACCTGGCTTAGCGTGACGCGTAATCCTGCGGCATTTACAGGCTGGTATATGATGAGCAATTTTGCTGTTGCAGGCGAGTTTTATGATGGTGGTTTTTCATTTTCGACTCCATTGAACAGTGGAGGTGCTGATCTTTTGCTGGAGACCATCAGCTTTTCAGTTACAGAGAGCAGCGGCTTTAGTGCTGCGCTTGTGAAGGGGACGGGATTGGGTTACAATAGCACTGCTCTTGTGATGTCGGGAGGGCTTCCCGCACTTTGCACGTTGATTGAAACTGATGCGGCGCTCACTGCCACAGGGGTTTTGGGTACCTCGTCCTCGGGAACACCTCTCTTTGTTGCCCGCTCGAATGTGGCTGGTGACAATGGCTATGGCAGTTTTGGCGTCACGACTTCCGGTGTGTGGAGTTATACGGCGAACACGGCTCACAATGAGTTTGTTGCCAGCCATGACTATACCGACACTTTTTTTGCCGCATCTGCTGATGGCAAGATTACGGAGCGAATCACCGTTACTATTGCTGGTACGAATGATGCTCCGACAGTGTTGGGTGCTTTGACAAGCAATGTGAGTGAAGGTTATGCGGCTTATACCCTGAACCTTTTGGGTGGGGCTTCTGATGCTGATGGAGGGACGTTGACTCTCGGCACCCTTACCTACATGGTGGATGGTGCGCCAACCGGAAATTTGGCTCGTGATTTGCCGTCGGGAGTCACGTTGTCGGGCACTGGTTTGCGGGTGAACCCCTCAGATGCGCTCTTTGACCATCTTGCGCTTGGCCAGCATGTAACCATTGTTGCCAGTTACACCATCTCTGATGGCCAGGGCGGCTTGACTGCCCAGACTGCGACGGTCGCCATCGCGGGTACAAACGACCCGGCGGTCATCAGTGGCACGAGTTCGGTGAGCCTTACTGAGACCGACATACCGCTTACGGCGACGGGTACGCTTACTTCGACCGATGTTGATGGTACGGCGAACCTTTTTGTTGCGCAGACCGATGTGGCGGGCAATCATGGCTTCGGGACGTTCAGTATGACCTCTGGTGGTGTGTGGAGCTACCTTGCAGACAGTGCGCACAGCGAGTTTGTGGGTGGGCAGCACTACACCGACAGTTTCACGGTGACTGCTGCCGATGGTACACCGCAGGCGGTGACGGTAACCATTGCCGGTACGGATGATCTTTTGGCTCCAACTCTCACGTCGTGCACTCCGGGTGACGGGGCCGCCGATGTTGCGATTGGCAGCGATATTGTGCTGCATTTCAGTGAAGCGATTCAGACGGGGGGGGCGGCCATAGCTATTCACAGTGGCTCGGCCAATGGGCCGGTTGTGGGGAGTTCTGCAACAATTTCGGGCTCGACCTTGACCATCAATCCTGCCGATGATTTGCTGAATGGCACCCATTACTTCGTCACGCTGGCTGACGGGAGCATTGAGGATGCAGCGGGAAACCATTTTGTCGATTCCGGCACCTACGATTTTACGACGGTGATTGCTACCCATGAGGTGGGCGGCGGGGCGATTTTCTGGAAAACCGGTGAGGCTATTACAGGCGTTACGACCTCTCTTGCTTCAGTGCCGGCGCCTACTCAACTGGTCGAATTCAGGAACATACAGCTTTTGGCCGATGGCAGCCGTACCATAGAGATCTGGGAGACCTCGACAAAGAGCACTATTGATAGTGTGCGGCTGGAATTTGCCTTGCCGGCAGGATCAGTGGCAGCATGGCAGAGTGCCGCCGGGTTATCGGGATGGATTACTGCAAGCAATGCAGAGACTCCCGGACAGTTTATTTTTGGTGGCATGGGTTTCACACCCTTGTCAGCCGGGCCGGTAAAACTCGGAACCCTGACGCTTACGGCGCCAGCCATTCCGGATCACTTTGAACTCATTTTGAGTGCAGGTGATTTGGACAGCGATACCGTTTCTCCTTTCGGAATAGCGTTCGACACGATGACCACCGGCAGTGATGGCCACTATCAGTCCATCACGATGAATGAGGGAACCTACACCCTGAGCAGTGCCAAAGTTGCCAGTACGGCCGAAATCAGCGCCGTTGATGCAAATGACGCTCTCGCCGCACTCAAGATGGCCGTGGGGTTGAATCCCAATCTTGACGGGAGTGCCATATCCCCTTACCAGTACCTTGCGGCTGATATCAACAGGGATGGTTTCGTCAAATCCGCTGATGCCCTCAATATCCTGAGGATGGCGGTGCATCTCGAAACAGCGCCTGCAAGTGAGTGGATTTTTGTGCCCGACAGTGTGGGCAGTGAGAGTATGACGAGAAGCCATGTTGTCTGGCCGGACAATCCGTTGCCACTTACGTTGGAGCAGGATCATACATTGCAGTTGATTGGCATTGTCAAGGGTGATGTTGATGGCAGTTGGGCGCTGACTCATTGACATTTGTGATTTTTCTGTTACCTTGTGCCATGATACCTCAAAACGAAATATTGGAAAGTACTCGGCGGCGTGTTATCGTCGTTGACGATGAGCTGGAGTTCCTGAAACTCATTGTCCATTATTTGACCTTTGCCGGGTATGACGTGACGGCGGTTTCAACGGTTTTTGATTTTTATCAGCGCATTGAGGACTCTTTTGAGCTTGCCATTCTTGATGTCGGCCTTCCTGACCAGAGTGGTCTGGAGCTTGCTGCATATCTGAGAAAAAATACCGATATGCGGATTATCATGTTGACGGGTTTTTCAACCATCAACGACCGGCTTGCCGGTTATGATTCGGGTGCCGATCTTTATCTGTCGAAGCCGGTCGATTTTCGTGAGCTTGTTGCGGCCATCAAAACGCTTCTCAACCGGAGTGATGAACTGGTGGCTCAGCCGCCGTTGCATGTCGCACGCAAAAAGCAGCTCGCAGAGGATTCTGATTCCCTCTTCTGGAAACTTGTTGGCATGCACTGGCAACTGGTGACGCCACAGCAGGAGTGTATCAAGCTTACATCGAAAGAATTTGATTTTTTGACCTTGCTTGTTGCCTGCCAGAAGCAGGTGGTGCCGCGCACTACTCTTCTGAAAAATCTGGGCTACATCAATAATGAGTCGGGCAACAGCTCCCTTGAATCGCTTGTCAAGCGCCTGCGTCAAAAAATTGAGGCCGTTTCAAGCCAGTCGCCAATCCATACGTCACATGGTAACGGGTACAGTTTTTCGGCAGGTATTGTTGTGGTGTAGGGCCACAGCAGTGCTTTTCGCTCCCGGGCGAAAGTGCTTTCTCTGCACTTCTCTCTCTGCCGGGTTTTTTCTCTCTCTTCAATTTTACTATATTCCTTTCCGTTCAGGGTGAGTCTCCTGGTCCTGCAGGTGGCGCCGCTCCGGTCGATATAATTTTTTTTATAAGTTAAGCGTACAAGAGAGATGGCTCGTTATACCCCCGAACAGCTTGTCAAAAGAAACGCTTCCATCTGGACCGATATCCAGATTATTCTTGCTCCTGTCCAGTTTCTCTTTTTTGTTGTTGGTCTTACCACAACAGTGCTCTACGCAAATTCCCTTTTTGTCACCAGTTTTTACTGGGTCAGCGTAGCCATTCTCTTCAAAACCCTCTTTTTTGCCCTTCTCTTTATAACTGGTATGTTTTTTGAGAAGGAAATTTTCAATAAATGGGTCTACTCAAAAGAGTTTTTCTGGGAGGATGTCGGCAGCACCATTGCTGCATTTTTTCATTTACTCTATTTTTTTCTGGCCTGGCGTCGCTATTCTGAACATGTGTTGCTGCTCGATGCTTTTCTTGCTTACTGTACCTACATACTTAATGCGTTGCAGTACCTGGTCAGGATCATCCTTGAAAAACGCAATGAACGCAAGCTTCGTATAGACGGCAAAATTTGACGGGGGGTTTCCGCTTTTTTTTCTCAAGATATTGTAATGGTCATGCAACACAGTTTCAAGAAGCTCTGGAATATCACGTTTCTTTTTGTCGGGCCGATCTGGTGCCTGCTTGTCTGGATGATCTGGTCTTCCGGCCAGTTGCCCTCCATTGATGAGAGGCTCTCCTTTCTTGCTGTGGTGATCCCCGGGTTTCTGCTTATCTACGGCTCCGGCTTTTTGATTGAGGGGTGGCATGAAAAGAAAAAGAGAGGGCGGGCGTGACCCGGGGCAGGTTCATTTTTTGCTATCGTTATTTTTTAATAAGACACGCCGCACGCAGGGTGTCAAGAAGTATGATTTCTTATGCAGAACCTTTGGAATAACGCCGATCTTCAATGCTCCGTCAAAGAGCAGTGCAGCTCAACCGGGATACAGCCGGAACTTGCCGAGCTGGTTTATGCTTCCCGCCTGCTTGGCCGCGAAAGTTCGCTGGTGATGCACGGCGGGGGGAATACTTCGGTCAAGTGCGAATTGGTTGATCTTGTTGGTAACCGCGCGGATGTGCTTTTAATCAAGGCCAGTGGTGTCGATTTGAGCCGCGTTTCCGCTTGTGATTACACCCCGCTGCGGCTCGGTCCGCTGCGTAAACTGGGTGAACTTTTTACCCGTAACGATACTGTAAGTGAAGAGGCTCTTCAGCGCTTTTCGACCAAAGAGTTCAAACATCTTCTGCTTTTGAACATGTTCAGTCTTACTGACCACATGGCGGAGCACCGCCTTACCCCTTCGATTGAGACCCTTCTGCACGCTTTTCTGCCGCACCGTTTTATTTTTCATACCCATTCGTTTGCCCTGCTTACTCTCAGCAATCAGCCTGATGGCACCACTTTCGTTGGTGAAACGCTGGGGGAGAGCTTTGGCTCTGTTCCCTATATCAAGCCGGGCCTTGGCCTTGCACGCGCTGCGGCTATCGTTTATGAGAAAAATCCGGAGATCAGGGGGCTGGTGCTGCAAAAGCATGGTCTGGTCACTTTCGGCGCAACGGCAAGCGAGGGTTACAGCCGGATGATAGAGGCCGTCACGACGCTTGAGGAGCGGATTAAGAAAGCAGGCCGAAAAGTCTTTCCGTCGGCATCGCTGCCGTCAGCAATTGCTTCGGTCGAAGTGACCGCTCCCGTTATCAGGGGAGCCTGCGTTGATGAAAAGGCTCCCGGTATGCGTGAGTACCATCAGTTTGTGCTCGATTTCCGCACTTCGCCCGCCATTCTCGACTATGTCAACAGTGCTGCTCTCCTTACGATGAGTCAAAAGGGTGCTGTGACGCCCGATTTTATTATTCGCACCAAAAACCGGCCGCTTGTTGTTCCGGCTCCCGATGCGGCCGACATGCCGGCGTTCAAGGCGGCGGTGCATGAGGCCGTGCAGCGTTACCGTCAGGAGTATATCGACTATTTTACGGCCCAGCAGCAGGCTTCCGATATGCCGGTTACCATGCTCGACCCGTTGCCAAGGGTGGTGCTGGTGCCCGGTCTCGGGCTCTTCGGCCTTGGTAAAACCGCCGAGTTGGCGGCAGTCAATGCCGACATTGCAACCGGTACCGCCTCGGCCATCCTTGACGCCGAATCGGTTGGTACCTTTGAGTCTATCTGTGACCGTGAGGCGTTTGAAATTGAGTATTGGGACATGGAGCAGGCCAAGATGACCAAGGTGCACCATGATGTCTTTGCCGGTAAGGTTGTGCTGGTTACAGGGGCGGCGAGCGGCATCGGTCTTGCAACGGCCAGAGCGTTCCGCCAGAGAGGGGCTGAACTGGTCATTCTTGATCTGACTCGTGAGTCACTTGATCGTGCAACTGAGGAGCTTGGCGGCAATCTCCTTGCCCTTACCTGTGACGTCACCTCAAAGCGTGATGTTCGTGCAGCTTTCGATGCAGCCTGTCGTCGCTTTGGCGGTGTGGATATTATTGTCTCCAACGTTGGTGCTGCCATTCAGGGGCGCATCGGAGAAGTCTCTGACGAGTTGCTGCGCAAGAGCTTTGAAATCAACTTTTTTTCGCACCAGTCCATTGCGCAGGAGGCGGTCAGGGTGATGAAGCTCCAGGGTACCGGCGGTGTATTGCTGTTCAATGTTTCAAAACAGGCGGTCAATCCCGGTCCGGACTTTGGCCCTTACGGTCTGGCGAAGGCGGCGACGCTCTTTTTGGTGCGCCAATATGCCCTTGACCACGGACGTGACGGCATTCGTTCAAATGGAATCAATGCCGACCGTATTCGCAGCGGCCTTTTGACCGCAGAGATGATCAAGGCCCGCTCAACCGCCCGCGGTTTGAGTGAAAAGGAGTACATGGCCGGAAACCTTTTGCAGCTTGAGGTGACCGCCGAAGATGTTGCAGAGGCTTTTGTGCATCTTGCGCTCGAAATCAGGACAACCGGTTCAATTACCACAGTGGATGGCGGCAACATTGCAGCCGCGCTTCGCTGACCGAAAGAGAGAGTTATCAAGAACAATAACCACAACCGAAAAAAAGCGGAGAGCACCTATTATGGCGGAATACGATAAAGACAAACAGGCAAAAGAGTACTATCTCGATACTCCGGTCAACACGCACGGATTTTTTCTGAAAGGGGCCCACTCCCTTGATTGGGGAATGAAAAACCGCCTGTCGAGGATCTTCCGTCCAGACACGGGAAAAACCGTTATGCTTGCCATCGATCATGGCTATTTTCAGGGGCCGACTACCGGTCTTGAGCGTCCTGATGTCAACATTGTGCCGCTTATGCCTTATGCCGATGCCATCATGCTGACCCGTGGTATTTTGCGCACCACCGTTCCGCCAAGCCTCACCAGGGCGGTTGTGATGCGTTGCAGCGGTGGCCCGAGCATTCTCAAGGAACTTTCCGATGAAGAGCTTGCCGTTGATATCGAGGATGCCATCCGCATGAACGTTGCCGCAATTACCCTCCAGATCTTTATTGGTGGCGAGTATGAGACCCGCTCTATCCACAATATGACTCGCCTTGTTGATATGGGGCTGCGTTACGGTATTCCCACCATGGCTGTGACCGCTGTGGGCAAGGATATGGTGCGCGATGCCAAATATTTCAGGCTGGCCTGCCGGATGGCTGCTGAGCTTGGTGCGCAGATTGTCAAGACCTATTATGTGCCTGAAGATTTCAATACGATTGTTGCTTCATGTCCGGTGCCGATTGTTATGGCTGGCGGCAAAAAACTTCCTGAGCTCGAAGCGCTTGCAATGTCGCGCCGTGCCATTGATGAAGGGGCATCAGGTGTTGATATGGGTCGCAATATTTTCCAGAGCGACAGCCCTCTTGCTATGATGAAGGCCGTCAACAAGGTGGTGCATGAAGGGTTGAGTGCCGGGGATGCCTTTGCTTATTTTAATACCATCAAGGCTGAAGGATAGTCATTGACGGGTGATATATTTTTGGTGCAGCAGGTTCTCGTGGCCTGCTGTATTATTTTTCAAAAAAGTTCGATTTTTTTAATGGGCACTCTTTTGCTCTCTCCGGCCGGGTCGGAAGAGTGGGGAGTATGACGTGATTTTATGAACAGTGAGGATAGAAAAGGTTTTTTTGCTTCAAAAGAGCAGCTCGACATGGCTGATTACTTGACGCTCGATTATTATTTGGAGTGTGTTGGAGATATTGAGACCGCGCTTGCCCATTTTTGCAGTGAACAATCGACGGCACAGTGGAAACGCGTTGACCATGATGAAGATTTTCGTCCAACGTATGCCGCCAAGGTAATAAGTTTGACGGTAGAGGGGGAGCTTGAGGCGCTGAGTTATCCGGTACACCATTTTGAATCAGGCCCGATTCACGCCTGCCGTGTCACTATTGCACATCCTCATTGCAATTTTGGCACCAAACTGCCCAATCTGCTCTCGGCAGTTTGCGGGGAGGGGGTCTTTTTTACTCCCGGAGTGCCGGTGGTCAAGCTGCTTGATATCAGTTTCCCGGACGCTTATCTCAAGGATTTTGACGGCCCGAAATTTGGGATTGATGGTATTCGCGACCTTCTTCAGGCCTATAACCGTCCAATTTTTTTTGGAGTGGTAAAGCCCAATATCGGCCTCACTCCGGTCCAGTTTGCCGACATAGCCTATCAGAGCTGGCTTGGCGGGCTTGATATTGCCAAAGATGATGAGATGCTTGCCGATGTTGACTGGTCAACCCTTATCGAACGTTCTCACGTCCTTGGAGAGGCAAGAGCCAGGGCTGAAAGAAAAACCGGTGAGCCAAAAATATATCTGGCCAATATCACTGATGAGGTTGACCGGCTCCTTGAGCAGCACGATATCGCCGTCAGCAACGGGGCAAATGCGCTGCTGATCAATGCTTTTCCGGTTGGACTCAGTGCCGTCAGAATGCTTGCCCGACATACAAAAGTGCCTCTGATCGGCCATTTTCCCTTTATTGCCGCCTTCAGCCGGATGGAGAAATATGGCGTTCATTCAAGGGTGATGACCAAACTTCAGCGGCTCGCAGGTCTTGATTCGATCATCATGCCCGGCTTCGGCAGCAGGATGATGACCCCCGAAAAGGAGGTAAAAGAGAATATTGCGGAGTGTCTGCAGGATTTTGGTCATCTCAAGCGCTCGCTTCCTGTCCCGGGTGGGAGTGATTCAGCATTGACTCTTGAAACGGTCTACCGCAAGGTGGGCAGTGTTGATTTTGGTTTTGTGCCTGGTCGAGGGGTTTTTGGTCATCCCATGGGCCCGAGCGCGGGAGCAACAAGTATCCGCCAGGCATGGGATGCCATCGAGCAGGGGATAGCGCTTGAACGGTATGCCGTTGGTCGTCCGGAACTTCAGGCGATGGTTGACGGGGGGAGGAAGTAATCAGTCGTCAGTAATCAGTAGATATCTGTAAAGGGGGGTGCTGTATGGGTAGACTGGAGAATAAAGTTGCCGTCATTACCGGCTCCACCAGAGGTATTGGTAAAGCTATCGCGCATGAGTTTGTGCGCCAGGGGGCGAAGGTGGTTATCACCTCCTCTTCGGAAGCCAACGTTCAGGCGGCTGTTGCAGAGTTTCCCCCAGGCAGCGTTTATGGATGCCTCTGCGATGTTGTTTCAATCTCAGATATGGAGCACCTGATTGTTGCGGCAGTCGCCCGGTTTGGCCGGATGGACTGTTTTATCAATAACGCAGGCATCTCCGATCCCTTCAAAAGCATTACAGAAAGTGATCCTGAAGTGTGGGGAAAGGTCATTGACACCAATCTTAAAGGCACTTATAACGGATGCCGTGCGGCAATCAGCTATTTTCTCCGCGAAAATATTCCGGGAAAGATTATTAACATGGCCGGTTCCGGTACCGACAGCGGCTCCAATACCCCTTGGATGAGCGCTTATGGCTCCACCAAGGCGGCCATTGCCCGTTTTACCTCTGCGGTTGCCCGTGAGTACCGCCATACCGGTATCTCGGTCATGCTGCTTCACCCCGGTCTGGTGCGTACCGCTATGGTCAGTACCCGGAACCCGACGCCGGAGCTTTCACGGCAGTTGGCCACCTTCAGCACGGTTCTTGATATTTTTGCACAGCCTCCCTCGGTTGCGGCATCGCTTGCCGTACAACTCGCTTCTGACTGGAGCGACTCTAAAACTGCACTCTATCTTTCAGCTCTGAATGGAAGAAAAAAAAAATGGTTGCTCCTGACCTATCCCTTCCGTAAAATAACGAAGAGGATTGACCGTCGAACCTATTAACGTCGAAGGATTGTCATGCCGAAAACTGCCCTGTTTGTCTCTCTGCTTTTTTTTCTTGTTCTTGCGACCCTTGGGGGTTGTTACAGCTTTACAGGCTCATCGCTGCCTGTGCATCTTAAAACCATTGCCATTCCGGTTTTTGAAGACCGTTCAGGTGCTGGTATTGCGCAGTTCAGGGGGGAGATTACCGGTGGGCTTGCCAATAAAATTGAGGCTCAAAGCCCACTTCGCATGACGCCCTCCATGGCTCGTGCCAATGCGGTGCTTGAAGGGGCTATCACCTCTTTTTCTGATGCTCCGAGCCAGCTCTCCAGCATAACTGAGCGGGCCATGACGAATCGGGTAACGCTTGTTGTGCAGGTCAGAATGGTTGATCGGGTAAAAAAAACGACGCTCTTCGAGCAATCGGTTGTCGGATTTTCAGACTATCGCACAGGTAATGCCATCGCCCAGCAGGAGGCATTTCGCAGTTGCGTTGTCCAGATTATCGACCAGGTCTTCGATCTGGTTGTTTCCGGATGGTAAGCTTACCCTTCATGCAGGGCTGCAACCGGAAGGGAAAGAAATTGATTTTTTTTTATTATTCTTCGTAATGCAATGCCTGCCGCAGGCGGGGATCATTTTAAAGGAGATTGTTATGGATTTACACAGAGATGTTGACTATCGTCTTGAACTTGCGCGTGGCTTTCTCAATGAAGCGGAGCAGGATTGTTCTCTCAAGCGCTGGCGGGCATGTGTTTCCGGCTCCATACTTGTTCTTGAAAATAGCGGACTTGCCGTGCTGATGCTCTTTGGCGTCTCAGCCATGACCCACAAACCCGCCCGCCATCTATCCCAGCTTATGGCTGAGGGGACGGTTACCAAAGAGGTTGCTGAATTGATTGAAGAGATCTTGCCGGAGCTGGAGAAATATGACTCACATGAAAAAATGCTGGCAAAATATGGCAATGAATCATCCTACCAGTTGCCTTGGGAACTCTTCAATGAAGCGGAGGCTATGCAGGCTCTTGAGGCTGCCCGCAAGTCCATGCGCGTGAGTTCTGAACTGGCGGATATGGTTCAGGTGGCCGACTGAGCGTCAGGGGAGGCGAGCTCATACACTGACTCATCATTTCACTATATTTTTCTGAACGCCCTTCGTTTTTCTGTTAAGATTTTATTTCTGTTACATTGCACCTCACAAAGAGAGTGCGATATGGAGTCTATTTTCCAGCGTGGTGCTACAGTTATTCTTGTGATTGATTGAGTAGTATGAATTCTGCGTTACAGTTCCTTCTGCGGCGAGCGCCAGGTTTTTTGTTGCTTGTCATAATCCTGATCGGCTTCTCTCCTTTTTTGGTACAGGCTTCCGTGTCACCTGTCGTGCTCAACAATGCGCCCTCCTACGATTTGTCGGGCCATCTGGAGCAACTGGTCGATCCCGACGGGAAACTTCTCCTTGCCGATGTTCTTTCTCCTGCACACGCTTCCCGCTTCAAGCCGCTTCAAGGATATCTGAACAGAGGGTATAGCAGTGATGTTGTCTGGTTGCGTTTTAAGATCATCCGCCGCAAGGGATTTCCCGGAAATGCGTTTCTGCGATTGCTTCCGCCCAATGTGGATACTGTCAGCGTCTATGTGCAGAGCGGAGCCTCCTCATTGGTGCCAGCCTCCTATTCTGAAATCTCTCTGGGCGACCATATTCCGCTCGTTGATCGTCTTGTGCGGAATTTTAATCTGGTCGTTCCGCTCTCTCTGCCTCTGGAGAGGCCAGTCGAGGTCTATATGAGGATTCAAACCGTCAGTGCAATCAGCCTTGGCGGTGCCGTTCATACCCGTGATGATTTAGTGCATATTACTGATCAAGCGATCATGTTTCAGAGTGCCTATCTCGGTATTGCCCTGATCATTGCCTCGCTGAATCTGCTTTTTTTTCTTCGCCTTGGAGACCGGATTTATCTCTATTTCTCACTCTTTGTTTTTACCCTTTTTGTCAATTATCTGGCTCAGGACGGTCTTCTTGCCATTCTGCTTCCAAACTCGGAGCGACTGTTTTCAAATTATTTTACAGGGATCTCATTTGGCTCTGCGTTGCTCTTTTCCTCCCTCTTTTCGATCCACATCTTTGAGATGAGGTTCCCCAGGACTTGCCGTTGTCTGAAAGTGTTACCCGTTCTTGGTTTTCTGGCCATCATGTCGGTGTATTTTGGCTCCTATGATTTGATGCTTCTTTTTAGCTTTCCAGGACTTTTTGTTCTGATTGTTGTTATCAGTTTGCTGAGTTTGCACCTTGTCATAAAAGGAGATCCGGACGGAGTCGTCTATGTGGCTGCATTTGGAGTCAGCAATGTTGGAAATGTATTTGAGTTGTTGACGCAGGCTGGATGGATTCATCTCGACTGGTGGAGTGCTGACAGTGTGCAGCTTCTTTCACTGCTTAACATGATTCTGATGTTTCTGATTATGACCAAGCGTCTGCGTTCGGCAGAAAAGCAGCTCGCATCAGCCGCCCGTGACTCTGAAAAGAGGGCGGTCGCACTTGCCGCTGAGATGACCTCTGAGCTGCAGGAGAGAAAATCAGAGCTTGAGGTGGTGCTTGCATCTGAACGGCTGGCGGCAGAGGCTTTGCGTCAGAGCGAGGAGCAGTTCCGAAGTCTTTTCGAAGACCACTCTGCCGTTATGCTGGTTCTTGACCCTGCCACCGGCTCCATTATTGATGCCAATCAGGCCGCAGCAGATTTCTATGGGTGGCCGATTGAGCGGCTTTGCAGGATGCACATTCAGGAAATTAATACACTTTCTCCCGAAACGGTGGCGGCTGAAATGGCAAAAAGTCTATCGATGAGGCAAAATGAATTTCAATTTCGACATCGGCGTGCTGACGGTTCTCTCTGTGATGTGGCCGTTTTCAGTAACCGTATCAAGGTTGCCGCCAGAGAGCTGATCTACTCTATTATTCATGATGTTACCGATCGCAAGCGTTATGAACAGGTCAATGCGTGCCGGCTTCGTATGCTTCAGATGGCTGGAAGCGCTTCGAGAGATGAGCTGCTCAGAGCGGCACTGGCAGAGGCGGAACAGTTGATGGAAAGTTCGATGAGCTTTCTTTTTTATGTTGCTGAAGATCAGGCGACTCTTTCACTGCAGGCATGTTCATCCCCCGGTGTGGAGAAGATTTGCTCTGCAGAAAAAAAAGGGGAGAACCATCCACTGGGGAAAGACGGGGTGTGGCTTGATATCATAGAGAGCCAAAGGGCGGTGATTCACAACAATGGTGCGACCTTCAGCCATTGCCCCGGGATGCCGTCTGAACATGCAGAAATCAAGCGTGAACTGCTTGTGCCCATAATTAGAAACAACAGTGTTGTAGCAATCATGGGAGTCGGAAACAAGCCTTTCGATTATAATGAGAAGGATATTGAGTGGGTAGAGAATGTTGCCAATCAGCTCTGGGATATTATCGATAAAAAGAGTGATGAGGAGAGGGCAAAAAAACTTCAGGATCAGCTTCAGCAGTCGACGAAGATGGAGATGATTGGCCATCTTGCCGCCGGGATTGTTCACGAAATAAAAAATCCCCTCAATTTTCTTACGATCAACCACTCTACCCTGAAAGAGGATTTTGAGGATCTTGCTGAATTTGTTGGCTCTTATCGACGGATCATTGAAAAAGTCAAGGCACTTCCGACTGTTGTCGAAGAGGTCGGGCAGCTTCGTGAAAAAGAGCAAGCCCTCGGCATTGATGAATTGCTCCACACTATTCCAGAAACTCTTGAAAACTCACACAGTGGAATCGAACGCATAAAAATCATCAGTCAGGGTTTGCAGAATTACTCCTTCAAGAACGTTACAGGTCGATTCTGTCATTATGATCTTAACAAGGCAATTCAGGAGGCGCTTGTTATTGCAAAAAGTGAATATCGCTCCGTTGCGACCCCTGAAGTACAACTTGAAACCCTGCCGATGGTTCTTTGTGATCCCGCCCAGATCAATCAGGTGCTTCTCAACCTTATTGTCAACAGTACTCATGCCATCCAGTCACAAAACCGGAACTCTCATGGCAGGATAGAGGTTAAGACATGGGTGAAGCCTGAAAGCGTTTTTTGCTCTATTGCCGATGATGGCCCGGGAATTTCTGAAGAGGTTCTGGGGCGCGTTTTTGAGCCTTTTTTTACAACCAAGGAGATAGGCAAAGGAACGGGGCTGGGCTTGAGTATCTCCTATGACATCATTGTCAAGAAACATCAGGGCACCTTTTCTGTCGATTCTCCTTCCGGGGGAGGTGCGGTTTTTACTTTTTCATTGCCGTTGGAAAAAATATCCCCATCATGATATATTAAAGTTCGGGCGAATGTTTCAATACAAGATTAGTTTTCCAATACCGGTTAAAGATTTCACCTCACGGAGTCGGGGGTGTGTTTGCGCGGTTATAACCATAAGAGAAAAATGAAATTGAAAGTTGTCGCAGTTAACGGGAGCCCACGCAAGGAGGGTAATAGCTTTCATGCACTGACGGGAGTTGGCAGGCAGTTGCAGGAGCATAATATCGATTTTGAAATTCTGCACATTGGCAATCAGATGGTCAGGGGGTGCCTCGCCTGCGGAATTTGCGCAAAAAACAGGGATGAAAAGTGCAGTATAACCAACGACCCGGTAAATGAATCGATCCAGCAACTCAAAGCGGCTGATGGAATCATTCTTGCCTCCCCGGTCTATTATGCAGGCATTGCCGGCACCATGAAATGTTTTCTCGATCGCGTATTTTATGTTGCAGGAAGCAATGGCGGCCTGTTCCGTCAAAAGGTGGCCGCAGCCGTCGTGGCAGTTCGCCGTACAGGAGGCTCCTCCACATTCGACAGCCTGAACCATTATTTGACCTACTCGGAAATGATTCTTGCAACCTCCAACTACTGGAATATAACCCATGGTCGAACTCCCGGCGAAGTGTTGCAGGATGCTGAAGGGGTGCAGATCATGGATCTTCTTGGCAAAAATATGGCGTGGCTGCTCAAAATGCGTGAGCAAACAAAAGCCCAACTTCCCGGGCCGGAGCCTGTCGCAAAAATTTTAACCAATTTTATCCGTTAATCAAAAGCGATGTGATTGTATGGAGCAAGCCAATGCGAACGCTCAAGAAATACATCGTCATGCGGTCGCCGAAAACGCGCACTACGGCTATCTCTGCTGTCGGGTGATTGTTGAAGAGGGCCAACCGTTTGATTTTATTCTGGAGGAGGTCAATTCCGGTTATGAGGAGCTGATAAGTCTGAAAAATGTTGCGGGACGCAGACTGTCGGATGCCATGTCGGGCATTGCTGAATCGAATCACGGGTTTTTTGAAAAACTCTTCGAGGTTGTGCGAAGTGGAGCCCCCGGTCGATTTGATGAGTATTTCGAACGATTGAACAAGTGGTACGACTTTTCAGTGTACAGCCCTCAGGAAGGGCGTGTCGTTGCACTCTTTTACGACATTACCGGGCGCAAAGAGCTGCAAAGGGCTTTGCTTGAAAGTGAGGAGCGCTTTCGCAGCCTTTTCGAAGACCACTCCGCAATCATGATTGTCCTTGATCCTGAAGCTGGCAATATTGTTGATGCCAATCAGGCTGCAGCCGATTTTTATGGATGGGGTGTTGATGAACTGCGGGTGATGAACATTTTCGATCTCAATAGCAGCTCTTATGAAGCTGTCCAGAAAGAGCTGGAGATATGGAAAGCGATGGAGCAGAGAAGCATGACATTCCGTCACCGGAGAGCTGATGGCTCTATTCGTGATGTTGAGATTTTCGGCAAAAAAATATCAATAAGCGGCCGCGATCTTGTTTACGATATTGTTCATGACGTTACCCTTCGCAACCGTCTCGAAACGGTTTCGCAAATGCGCATTCGCCTGCTTGAAATGGAAAAAAACCATTCAGTGGAGGAACTTTTGCAATCGGCTATTGACGAAGTCGAATGGCTCACAGAGAGCTCTTTTGGTTTCGGCTATTTAATGGATGATGATCAGGCTTCATTTACTCATGAGAGCTACTCGACAAAGACTTTTCTGCTTATGAGCAATGTTGAGAAAAGGGATGTTCCCTTTCCGCTCTCCAAAGCTGGCCTGTGGGCTGATGCCGTCAGAGATCGCAGGGCAGTGATTCACAATGATTACCTGTCACTCAGGCCTCATAAAGAGATGCCTGAGGGGCCTGTTTTGCTGATGCGTGAGCTGGTTGTCCCCGTCATTCGTAACGGGATAACAATGGCAATTCTTGGCGTTGGAAACAAGCCGTTTGATTATGATCAGAGTGATGTCACCTGGGCAACCACTCTTGCCGATCAGGCATGGGATATTATAGAGAGGAAAGTCAATGAGGAGAAAGAGCAAAAATTGCATTCCCAGCTTCAGCACTCAATGAAAATGGAGATGATCGGCCAGCTTGCCGCTGGTGTTGCCCACGAAATCAATAACCCGCTTAACTTCATCATTCTTAATGAGTATAATCTTCATGACGATTTTAACGATCTTCGTGAACTTATGGGCCATTATCGTTCTCTGATTGATAAAATAGAGCAGTTCCCGCTTCTTGCCGAAGAGGTGGGGTGGCTTCGTGCAAAAGAGAGGGAACTTGATGTTGATGATTTGCTCAAAAGCATTCCTGAAACCCTTGAGAAATCAAAAATTGGGGTAGAGCGCATCAAGAGCATTACCCACAGTATGAGGAGCTACTCCTATACAAACAGTCTGGAGCAGCTAACGTCACTTGATCTCAACAAGGCAATTCATGAAGCACTTATCATTGCAAAGAGCGAATATCTCTACATTGCCACAATTGCCCTGGAGCTCCAGGAGCTTCCTTTGCTTCTTTGCGATTCGTCACAGATCAATCAGGTTATTCTCAACTTGATCATCAACGGCACTCATGCCATTGAGTCACAAAAGAGGAGTTCTCCCGGTCAGATTGAGATCAAAACATGGGCAACGGCTGAACAGCTCTTTTGCTCCGTGACCGATGACGGTCCGGGACTTCGTGAAGAGGTAAAGTCCAGAATATTTGAACCCTTTTTTACCACCAAAGATCCGGGCAAAGGGACTGGACTCGGGCTGAATATCTCTTACGACATCATTGTTAAAAAACATCATGGCACCATTACGGTCGACTCTCCGCCCGGGAATGGTGTTACGGTTACGTTCTCATTGCCGGTGCGGTACGCGATACAACCGCCCGTACATTCATAACAAATGTCGCATCCCGTTATTTATATTCGATTCCCCCCTGCATTCATGACGAATTTCGCATCATGCTGCCAGTAGATTTTTTTTCGGTACGTTTTTTTCTTACTCCAACAAGAGAAACCGAAACATTCAGTTTTTCCTTGCTTCTTGGTAGCCTTTTCCTGATAGACTCACACAGACATCGCGCAGGCTGATGGTCGCAACTGAGTGAAGGGTATTGAAGAGTCCTCTGCATGGTGCGAGAGAGAGATAACTTCTTGAGAGTGCGATGCCGTTTAAAAAAGAGCGCTCTCTCTGGCACGCAATACTTCAGACATTTTACGGAGAATTTATTTATACTGCCTATGGTCAGCGAGTGCAGCGTTGGCCACCAGATTCCGCTATCGCCTTCGGGGTGCTGCACGCTCTGGAGGATTTTCTTTGAGAGAGTAATATGGACGAGAACGAAACAGTGGAACGGTTGTGGGAATTGGCCGAAGAGGCTTTTGAAAACTCAAGGGAGAGTTTGAACGAGGCGATTAAAGCTGATTACCGGTTTACTCTTGATGATCTTGAGAAAATTGTGCCTGAGATTGCAAAAAAAGTTTTTATGATGGGGTTTGTAACAGGGTTGGAGATTCAACTTTTTAGTGACGATGAGGAGGGGGAGTGAAAGGAATCATTCTTGCAGGGGGGTCGGGGACAAGGCTTTATCCTGTTACCAGGGCAATGTCAAAACAGCTTCTTCCGGTCTATGACAAGCCGATGATCTACTATCCACTGACCACGCTGATGCTTGCGGGGATCCGCGATATTCTGCTTATCACCACACCTGAAGACCAGGCGATGTTTATGAAGCTGCTTGGTGATGGCAGTGACTGGGGTATCTCGCTCTCTTATATTGTGCAGCCCTCTCCCGACGGGTTGGCTCAGGCTTTTATTCTTGGTGAAGCTTTTATCGGCAGTGATGATGTGGCGCTTATTCTTGGTGATAACATCTTTTTTGGCTACGCATTCACCCCTATGCTTGAGGCTGCTGTTGAGTGCGTTCAAAAAGAGCGCAAGGCGACCATTTTCGGTTATTATGTCAGTGATCCGGAGCGTTACGGTGTAGCCGAGCTTGACGGGGAGGGGAATGTGCTCTCTCTGGCTGAAAAGCCGGTGAAGCCGAAATCAAATTATGCGGTTGTCGGGCTCTATTTTTATCCCAACAGTGTTGTCGGGATTGCAAAAGAGGTGCGGCCATCAGAGCGTGGGGAGCTTGAGATTACGGCGGTTAATGAGGAGTATCTGCAGCGGCGGGAACTCAGGTGTTCCATGCTGGGGCGTGGTTTTGCCTGGCTCGATACCGGTACGCATGAGTCGTTCCAGGAGGCGGGAAATTTTATTCAGACCGTTGAGAAACGACAGGGGCTGAAAATTGCCTGCCCTGAAGAGATTGCCTGGCGAAATGGCTGGATAACGGATGATGTGTTGTTACGGTTGTCGGAGCCGCTGATGAAAAGCCATTATGGCCAGTACCTTCGGCAGTTGCTTGTTCAGAGAGGGTAAATTGATTTAATATTTTTTTAGGGCGCTTATGCGAGTGATTCCTTCAGCCATACCTGATGTTCTGATTTTTGAGCCGACGGTGTTCGGTGATGATCGGGGCTATTTTTTTGAGTCGTTCCGGCAGGATTTTTTTGAGGAGCATGTCGGTCGTATTGCCTTTGTGCAGGAGAATGAGTCGAAGTCAACTTATGGGGTGCTTCGCGGTCTTCATTTTCAGAAGCCACCCTTTACGCAGTCGAAACTGGTTCGGGTGCTTTACGGGAGCGTACTCGATGTCGCCGTCGATCTGCGCCTTGGTTCGCCCTGGTATGGTCGGCATGTCACTTGCCTGCTTGATACGGAGCGGAAGAGGATGCTCTGGGTTCCGCAAGGGTTTGCCCACGGTTTTGTTGTTCTCTCCCGGGAGGCGGTGTTTGCCTACAAGTGTGATAACTACTATACCCCATCGCATGATGCCGGGATTCTGTGGAACGATCCATCCCTCGCCATCGAGTGGCAACTTCCGGCAGAGGTGATCAGGGTTTCCGAAAAAGATGCCGTGCAGCCTGCCTTCTCTTCGGTCAACGCTTTTTTGTATGAGGAGTTCCGGCAGGAGAGGCTTTATGCCCATAAATCGGTTACCCGGTAAGGGCGCGCCATGGCGTTGCCCTTGCGATGCCTGGTAAATGTACCATATCACGGCACGCCCGCGATTGTCGGTAAATTTGGTATATTTGAAAAATTAAAAGAGGAATTGGAAATGGAACGTCAGTATGAGGTTGGCTCCGATTTTTTTCGTGAAGAGATTATCGCCGCTATTTTTTATGGATTTCGTAACGTCAAAAATCCCGTATCCGTAACGGTTCATCCTGAGCTCATGGTGAGGATAAGGGATGATTTTAAAAATAAAGTGGTTGCGCCGAAAAGTGTTGACGATGTGGAGTTCTTTTTCGGTCTTCCGGTTATTGAGGATGCGACAAAAGAGAAGGATTATATTTCTGTGGAGTAAAGAGTCTCTTTTTGCGATACTCCAGTCTGTATTTTCGCTCCCGTTTTTTATCTTTGTTCCTGATCGTGGCTTCAACTTGTGGCAGCATTCTCTTTCAGTGCATCATCTCATTGATTGCCATCCTAAACGGTTACTTTTTGTATGAATATCCTTGTTACAGGCAGCCGGGGTCAACTGGGATCTGAGTTGGGGGAGCTTTCAGCCCTCACTGAAAAGCAGCGTTTTTTTTTCTGCGACCTTCCTGATCTTGATATTACCTCCCCCACTCATGTTGCCTCATTTTGCCACGACCATGCTATTGAGGTGATTATCAATTGTGCGGCATATACGGCGGTGGACAAGGCGGAATCGGATGCAGAGGCGGCCTTCAGGGTGAACCGCGATGGTGCAGCCGTGCTTGCTGCCTGTGCCCGCGAGCGCAATGCCTTGTTGGTGCATATTTCCACCGATTATGTTTTTGATGGCCGCTCCAGCACTCCTTACCGCGAAACTGATCCCGCAACTCCGCTTGGTGTTTATGGTGTGTCGAAGTGGGAGGGTGAGGAGCAGATTCGCCGTATTGCCCCATCACACTGTATTATTCGCACCTCCTGGCTCTATTCAATCTATGGCAGCAACTTTGTCAAGACCATGCTGCGTCTCGGTGCGGAGCGATCGGAACTCAGCGTTGTGGCTGACCAGATTGGGACGCCTACCTGGGCGGCTGATCTTGCAAAAGCCATTCTGTTGATGGTTGAGCGGTATGAGAAGGGGGCACTCTCTTCAGTTACGTACCATTACTCCAACGAAGGGGTCTGTTCCTGGTATGATTTTGCCGGGGCGGTTATGGAGTTGGCTCAATTGCCCTGCAAGGTGGTGGCGGTTGAAAGCAGTCAATATCCGCAGATTGCACCGAGGCCGCAGTACAGTGTTCTGAGCAAGTCGGCTATAAAGAAGGAGTGTGGGCTCGAAATCCCTCATTGGCGGGTCTCGCTGGCCGCCATGCTTGAAAAGCTGCAACAGGAAGCGAATGGATGAGAGCGGGAGAGGCAACTACAATTAAACAGGTACAGCCAATGCATATTTTGATTACCGGAGGGGCAGGTTTTATCGGCTCACATGTTGTCCGCCATTTCCTGAAAAGCCATCCCTCATACACCATTACCAATCTTGACAAGCTTACCTATGCCGGGAACCTTGCCAACCTGCACGATATTGAGAGCAATCCGAACTATCGCTTTGTCAAGGGGGATATCACCGATGGCGCTTTTTTGATGCGCATGTTTGAAGAGCAGCAGTTTGACGGGGTGATTCATCTGGCCGCCGAGTCGCATGTTGACCGCTCAATTGCCAATCCGACGGAGTTTGTGGTGACCAATGTGCTTGGTACGGTCAATTTGCTTAATGCCGCAAAGGCGGCCTGGCAGAGTGATTATGAGGGCAAGAGGTTCTATCACATTTCAACCGATGAGGTCTATGGTTCACTTGGCCGTGAGGGGCTTTTTACCGAAGAGACTTCTTATGATCCCCATAGCCCCTATTCTGCGTCGAAAGCCTCTTCCGACCATTTTGTCAGGGCGTGGCACGATACCTTCGGTATGCCGGTGGTGATCAGTAACTGTTCCAACAATTACGGCTCGTTTCAGTTTCCTGAAAAGCTCATTCCTCTTTTTATCAACAATATTGTCAATCGCAAGCCGCTTCCGGTTTACGGCAAGGGTGAGAATATCCGCGATTGGCTCTGGGTTGTCGATCATGCGCAGGCGATCGGTGAAATTTTTCATCGGGGGCGAAATGGTGAAACCTATAACATCGGTGGTCACAACGAGTGGAGCAATATTGAGCTGATCAGGTTGCTTTGTCGCATTATGGATGAAAAGCTTGGGCGTATAGCGGGAGAGTCCGAAAAGCTCATCACCTATGTGACCGATCGGGCGGGGCATGATCTTCGTTATGCAATCGACTCCTCAAAGCTGCAAAAGGAGCTTGGCTGGGTTCCGTCGATCTCTTTTGAAAAAGGGCTTGAAGTGACGGTTGAGTGGTATCTTTCACATGCGGAGTGGCTTGATGATGTGACTTCTGGAGGCTACCAGCGTTATTACGAAGAGATGTATGGCAATCGTTAACCATTGAGCGAGGGTACTTTTTATGCGAATTCTGGTGATTGGCGGCGCTGGCTATATCGGCAGTCATGTTGTAAGGGCTTTTCTTGATCGTGGCTATGGGGTTACGGTTTTTGATAATCTACAGACAGGGCTGAGGGAAAATCTTTTTTCGGATGCCCGCTTTGTGCATGGTGATATTTCGCATCCTGAACAGTTGCGGGAGGTGATGGCCGGAGGGTATGATGGATGTGTCCATCTTGCGGGGCTTAAAGCTGCCGGTCAGTCGATGCTCAATCCGGCGGAGTATGCCAAAACCAATATTGCGGGGACTATCAACATCCTCAATCAGGCGGCTGAGGTACGCTTGTCGCCTATTATCTTCTCCTCTTCAGCAGCCGTGTACGGAAGTCCCCGATATCTCCCGATGGATGAGGGGCACCCCAGGGAGCCGGAAAATTTTTACGGCTTTACCAAGCTTGAAATTGAGCGTCTGCTTGGCTGGTATGACCAGTTGAAGGGGATGCGTTTTGCGGCGATCCGTTATTTTAATGCTGCGGGGTATGATGTCGAAGGCAGAATCAAGGGGCTTGAGCTGAATCCGGAAAACCTTCTGCCGATTGTGATGGAGGTTGCGGCCGGTCTTCGTCCGAAACTCTCTATCTACGGCACTGATTACCCCACGCGGGATGGAAGCTGTATTCGTGACTATGTGCATGTGACTGATTTGGCGGAAGCGCATGTTGCGGCCTTTGAATATATTCAGCAGCATAACAAAAGCCTCACGGTGAACCTTGGAAGCCAGACCGGTGTGAGTGTGCTTGAGATGGTTCAGCGCGCCCGCGTGATTACCGGGCGTGCCATTGAGGCAGAGGTTACCGCCAGGCGTGCCGGTGACCCTTCAGAGCTTGTAGCTTCGTCTGGCCATGCTCGGGAGATTCTCGGGTGGGAGCCCAAGTACAGCGATGTCGATACCCTTGTCTCTTCGACATGGAAGATGTATGAGAAGTTTGTCAACCCTTAACTCATCACTTTTTGCTTCATGATTATTCCTGTGATTCTCAGTGGCGGTTCGGGCACAAGGCTCTGGCCCCTTTCGCGCGCCATGTACCCCAAGCAGTTGCTTGATCTCTCCGGAGAGAAGACCATGCTGCAGGAGACCGTGCTTCGCCTTGTTGCTGCCGATGATATCGGGCCGCTCTATTGTATCTGCAATGAGAGTCACCGTTTTCTGGTTGCTGAGCAACTCCATGCAATCAATGCCGATATTGGTGAAATTGTGCTTGAGCCCAAGGGTCGAAATACCGCTCCTGCCGCCGCCATAGCCGCACTGCTTGTCGAGGAAAAGTATCCAGGTGCCACTATGCTGCTTTTGCCTGCTGATCATGTCATTCGTGACACACTCGCCTTTGGTGTTGCTGTTGCTGCCGGAAAGTGTGCCGCCGAAAAGGGGGAGCTGGTCACCTTTGGTATTGTGCCCTCTTCGGCGGAAACCGGGTATGGCTATATCAGGGCATCAGTGCCTGCAGAAGGTGCTGTTGGAGCTTATCGGGTACAGGAGTTTGTTGAGAAGCCTGACAAGCAGAGGGCGGAGCACTATCTCGCTTCGGGTGATTATTTCTGGAACAGCGGTATCTTTCTTTTCAAGGCAGAAACCTATCTCCTCGAACTTGAAGCTCGCGCTCCGGCCATTGTTGCTGCCTGCCGGGAGGCTTTGCAGAAAGCGGTAAAAGATCTTGACTTTTTACGGCTCGATAGTGCTGCGTTCTCAGCCTCTCCTTCCGACTCTATTGATTATGCGGTGATGGAAAAAACCACGAGGGCCGCTCTTGTTCCTCTTGATGCGGGATGGAATGATGTGGGAGCATGGTCTGCGCTCTGGGATGTGCAGGAGCGGGATGATGCGGGCAATGTCAAGAGGGGGGACGTGCTGGTGCATGACGTTAAGAACTGTTATATTCACGCCACAAGCCGTCTTGTTGCCGCCGTTGGTCTTGATGGCCATATCATTGTGGAAACTGCTGATGCTGTGCTTGTTGCTTCACGCGATCGCGTTCAGGATGTCAAGGTGCTTGTTGAAGAGCTTAAAAAGAGGGGGCGCGATGAGGTTGAGACTCATCGAAGGGTTTACAGGCCGTGGGGTACTTATGAGACTGTTGATTTTTCTGATCGCTTCAAGGTCAAGCGTATTACGGTGAATCCGGGGGCAGCGTTGTCGTTGCAAAAACATCATTATCGTGCCGAACATTGGGTTGTTGTGAAGGGAGTGGCGCAGGTGACGTTGGGGGAGAAAAAAATTACCCTCTCGGAGGATCAGTCAACCTATATTCCTGTCGGGGAGTATCATCGCCTTGAGAATACCGGAAACACTCCGCTTGAACTGATTGAGGTTCAGTCGGGCAGTTATCTGGGAGAGGATGATATTGTTCGGGTTGATGATCGATATGGACGTCAGTAGGGTGAAACGTTACTTCCTCTGACGCAGGGAACTGCATGGGGGATTGATTTGCCGTGCGTTGCCCGATTTGCTTTGAAAGGTTGATTAAATATATTAAATTTTGGGAAATTGTCGGGCAACCCTAAATATCAGTGTACTATGGCTGAAGAAATGAAGACTTCCGGGCAGGAACAGCAGGAGCGGGGCGCTTTGACTGGCGATATGTCAATGCTTTTTGTCAGTGTAGGCACTTTTATTGACAGTACGATTGCTCCAATGAGCAAGATTGTAGCCCAGTCGCTGGATTCGCTTGCTGTGGTGGCAAAACAGGTTCTTGAAGGGGTAAATACGACACTCGGCAGCAAGAAGTAATTGGCTGGAGGTGTTGCGCCGGGGGCGTTTGGCAGCCAGGCGTTTATCCCCCGCAGGTGTTTTCAGGCAAGCTTTTCCGTTATTGAGAGGCTTGCCTGTGCTGTTTTAATGATGCTATGCAGGTTGTGTTGTTTTTTTTTAATGACAGGCCCTGATGCCTGTTTTTGATTTGAATGATTTCGAAGAATTATGGACGCTAAATTTGTTGAGTATCCCTCCAGTGTACCTTACAGTGCTGTTGAGGCGGAAGTTTTGGCATACTGGAATGAACATGAAATTTTTCATAAAAGCCTTGAAGAAAAACCGGGCGATCGGATATACTCTTTTTATGAAGGGCCTCCGACAGTAAATGGCAAGCCTGGTGTTCATCATGTCTTCAGCCGTACCATCAAAGATGTGGTTTGTCGTTACAAGACCATGCAGGGTTACCGGGTGCCGCGCAAGGCGGGGTGGGACACCCATGGATTGCCGGTGGAGATTTCCGTTGAAAAAAAGCTTGGCCTGAAGAACAAGGCGCAGGTTGTTGCTTATGGCGATGGTGAATTCAATGCCGAGGCCAAGGCACTGGTTTATCACCATATCGACGATAACCGTGAAGGGTGGGGAAAATTGACTGAGCGGATGGGATATTGGGTCGATATGGAGCACCCTTACATCACTTGCACCAATGACTATATCGAGTCGGTCTGGTGGGCGCTGAAAACGATTTTCGACAAGGGGCTCATCTATAAGGATTATAAAATTGTGCCGCAGGATCCCAAGTCTGAGACGGTGCTCAGTTCGCATGAGCTGGCCCTCGGGTATAAAGAGGTGACCGACCCGAGCATTTATGTGAAGTTCCGTATCAAAGACTCTGTTGAGTCGCTGCTGGTATGGACGACGACTCCGTGGACTCTTATTTCAAATGTCGCCCTTTGTGTTGGTTCGGATATTGACTACGTCAAGGTTTCGCACAGCGAGAGCGGAGAGGTGCTGATACTGGCAAAGTCGCGTTTGCAGGTGCTCGTTGAAAAGAATGAGGAGGGGGAGTCGCTCTGGAGGGTGATTGCTGAACTGAAAGGGCGCGATCTGGAAGGGGTTGACTATGAGCCGCTTTTTGGTTACATGCATCCTGAAAAAAAGTGCTGGTACGTGACGGCAGGCTCGTTTGTTTCAACTGAGGATGGTACCGGTATTGTGCATATCGCTCCGGCTTTTGGCGCGGACGACTATGAAATTGCAAAAAAATATGATCTGCCGATGCTCCAGCCGGTTGGCCGGAACGGCTGTTTTACGGCTGAAGTGAGTGATTACGACGGGATGTTTTTCAAGGATACCGATCCCCTTGTGATTCGTCAGCTCAAGGATGCCGGGAAATTGTACCGCAAGGAGATGATTACCCACACCTATCCCTATTCCTGGCGTTATGATGTGCCGGTGATCTATTATGCCCGCGAGTCGTGGTATATCCGCACGACGGCAATTGCCGAGCGTATGGTGGAACTCAACAAAACCATCAATTGGTGCCCACCCGAGATTGGTTCGGGGCGTTTTGGTAACTGGCTTGAGGATAACAAGGATTGGGCGCTTTCACGTGAGCGCTTTTGGGGTTCACCGCTGCCGCTCTGGGTTTCGGAAGATTTTGTTATTGGTGATGACGCCTCTTCGGGTAACATGTTTGCCATTGGCTCTGTTGCAGAGCTGCGCGAGGGATATATTGATATTGAGGGTCAGCAGCTTATCCTTGGAGATGCGCTCGACAGGGGGCTGGTGGAGCTTGATTTGCATAAGCCTTTTGTTGACCGGATCTACTTTATCCGCGATGGAAAGCGCTTCAACCGGACACCCGAACTGGTCGATGTCTGGTTCGACAGTGGCTCCATGCCTTTTGCCCAACTGCACTATCCATTCGAGCATCGCGAAGAGTTCGACGCCTCTTTTCCAGCCGATTTCATTGCGGAGGGGGTCGATCAGACGAGGGGGTGGTTCTATACCCTGCACGCCATTGCGACGCTTCTGTTCGACAAGCCTGCCTACAAAAACCTGATTGTGAATGGTCATATTC
The DNA here is from genome assembly GCA_903871235.1 of uncultured Chlorobiaceae bacterium. Taxonomy (GTDB): domain Bacteria; phylum Bacteroidota; class Chlorobiia; order Chlorobiales; family Chlorobiaceae; genus Chlorobium. The sequence continues at coordinate 16,890 of CAIQGA010000135.1, read as the reverse complement.
TCGACAAGAGTGGCCAGAAAATGTCGAAGTCGAAAGGCAATGTGGTTGATCCTTTTGAGACGATGGAGCGATATGGTGCCGATGCGCTCCGCTGGTACCTGTTGGTGAGTAGCCCTCCCTGGAGGCCGAAATCGTTCAATACCGCCGAGATTGAGGAGGAGCAGCGCAAGTTTTTCCGCGCATACATCAACAGTTACAACTTTTTTGTACTCTACGCTAACGTTGACCACTTTACCTTTGCAGAGCCCTCAATTGCCCTTTGTGAGCGTTCCGAGCTTGACCGCTGGGTGCTCTCCTGCCTTAACACCCTGGTTGAGGCGGTTGGTATGCGTATGGAGCAGTATGATCTTACCGGTGCCGTACGACTGATCAACGATTTTACCGTTGATGATCTTTCAAACTGGTATATCCGCCGTTCAAGAAAACGGTTCTGGAAAAGTGACATGGGCCCCGACAAGATTGCGGCTTATCAGACACTCTACAGCGCTCTTGAGACCCTGGCAAAACTGCTTGCCCCCTTTACCCCTTTTCTTGCGGAGCGGATCTACTTGAACCTGAACGGAATCAGCAAGCTCGAAGCCTTCGAATCGGTTCACCTTGCAGATTTTCCCGTGCTTGATTTTTCAGCGATTGACCGTCCGCTTGAGCAACGGATGAAAAAGGCACAGATTATCACCTCGCTTGTGCGTACCATGCGTGAAAAGGCCTCAATCAAGGTTCGTCAGCCGCTCAAACGGATTTTGCTGGCCGTCGCTGATGCTTCGTCAAGGGAGGAGTATGCCCTTGTTGCTGAGATCATCATGGAGGAGATTAACGTCCAGAAGATCGAGTATATCGAAGAGGACGGCTCGGTCATCAGCAAAAAAGTCAAGCCAAACTTCAAAACCCTTGGCCCCCGTTTTGGCAAGGAGATGAAATCGCTGGCGGAAGCCATCAGGGTCATGAGCCATAAACAGATTGCGCTGCTTGAAAAAGAGGGCCATCTTTCGTTTGAACTTGACGGAAAGCTTTTTGAACTTCTGCGTGAGGATGTTGATATCATGCACGAAGATATTGAGGGGTGGCTTGTCGCCTCCGATGAAGCGCACGGGATTATGGTTGCTCTCGATACGGAGATGACCGAGGAGCTTGCAATGCTGGGGCTTTCGCGTGAGCTGGTCAGCCGCATCCAGGCGCTTCGCAAAGAGAACGGTCTCGACATTACTGACCGCATAGCGCTTTCTCTTCAAGGCTCAGAACGGGTGCTGGAGGCGGTGAGGTGCAATGAGGCATTTATCAAGGCGGAAACGCTTGCTACAACTCTTGTCATGGAGGGGCTTGACTGTTCCGATACAACAAAGTGGAAAGAGGAGATGGCCAATGGTGAAATATGCAGGTTATTGCTTGAAAAATCTGCGGGTTAATGGTATTATCCAACTCTCTCTTTTTACCGCATTCTGTTAGTATTAAAAAGTGTATTATTATGGCGAAAAAAAACGGTAACGCCTCCAAAAAGGACAATGAGCTTATGGAAGAGCCTGTCCTGACAAAAACCTATTTAACCGACGAAGAGCTCGAACACTTCAGACTGCTGTTGCTGAAAAGACGCGAAGAGGTGCTTCGTGATCTGGATATCTTGCGTTCATCGCTTTCGGACGAGAATGTGGAAGACTCTATTAATTCCAACTACTCTATGCACATGGCTGATCACGGCACTGATACCATGGATCGTGAGCAGCGTTTCATGTTCATTGCCCGTGATGAGAAATATATCGGCTATATCGATCAGGCTCTTGACCGTATCCGGAACAAGGTCTATGGTATCTGCATCAAGTCAGGCAAACCCATCCCGAAGAAGCGGCTTGAAGCGGTGCCGCATACTTCGGTAAGAATAGAGTTCAAGCAGGGGAAGAAGTAGGCGGTTCAGTCGTTTTCCTCTTTATCGGTTGTTGCATCGGTGACCTCGATCGGGTAGTCTCCACTGAAACATGCGGTGCAGTAGCTGCATGTTTCTCCCTCAAATGATGGAACGCTGTTCATCAGTCCCTCCATGGAGAGGTATTTGAGTGAATCGACGCCGATATATTCCCTGATCTTTTCTATCTCCTCCACGTCATTGTCGAGAGAGTCGAACATGTGGGTGAGGAGTTGCCGTTTGGTTGGAAAATCCATGCCGTAAAAGCAGGGATTGGTGATTGGCGGAGAACTGATGTGCAGATGAATTGCCTTTGGGTCGGCCTCACGGATCAGTTTGATCAGCATTTTGGCTGTTGTGCCTCTGACAATGGAGTCGTCAACAAGAATGATTGGTCGGTCAAGGAGTACGCCGCGTACAATGTTGTATTTCGAGCGCACCTTGATGTCGCGGCTGTGAATGCCTGGCTGAATAAAAGTTCTGCCGACATAGTGGTTGCGGATAAGGCCATGCTCAAACCTTGCCGGTCGCTCCATTTTAAGGCTTTCGCGCACAAATCCAAGTGCGGCGGTATTGGACGAGTCGGGGACGCTGACAACGGTAAGCTCTTTTTGGCCGGGCTGGTGCTCGATTGTTGATTCTCTTGCAAGGTTTTTGCCGAGGTTGCGTCTGATCTTATCAACTGAATGCTTGAAAATAAAGCTGTCGGGGCGGGCAAAATAGACATACTCAAAAATACAGCGTGCCTTGCGCTCTGAGGGTGGCAGAAAGAGCGAGGTTGGTTTCTCGTTTGCTACGGCGAGATGGTCGATCAAAAGGATTTCACCGGGCTCGATATCGCGGATATATTCTGCCTGGATGATATCGAAGGCGCAGGTTTCACTGGCGACGACATAAGCAAGCTCTCCGGTGAGTGGGTCCACCTTTTTACCGAGAGCGAGTGGTCTGAAGCCGTAAGGATCTCTTGCGGCAATCATCTGGTTGTTTGCCAGAAGTACCATTGAGTAAGCTCCCTGTACCTGGAGCAGTGCCTCGTAGAGCTGCTGTATTGGCTCTTTTGCACGGCTTCGTGCAGCCAGATGCGGGATGATTTCAGTATCTGAAGAGGCCTGGAAGATAACGCCGAGCTCTGTCAACTCGCGACGAAGTGTGCGGGAATTGGTCAGGTTTCCATTATGGGCTATTGCCAGGCTTCCTGAGCGGTAGGTCAGTGAAAATGGCTGCACATTGCTCATCGACGAGGAGGAGCCTGTAGTGGAATAGCGGTTATGGCCTATTGCGGCATATCCGCCAAGCTTTTCAAAAATGGTCTCATCACGGAATACTTCAGCCACCAGACCCATCCCCTTGTGTTGCTTGAAGAGGGTCTTCTTTTTGATTTTATTGTATTCTGCTACAACGATGCCTGCGGCTTCCTGTCCCCTGTGCTGCAGTGAGTACAGTCCATAGAAAGTATCTTCCGCGGGAGTTTTTGAATTAAAAACACCGAAAACTCCACACATAAGCAATGGTATCTTAACGTTGAGTAAACTGGCAGAACAACCCGGTTCAGCAATGCCGAATCAACATAACCATTCGAACTCTAAATTGAAAATAATCGTTGCAGTTGTTCTTGTTCGTTTGTTTCCGAAACGTATTGCCCCTTGCAAACCTCTATTTATAGAGTAAAAAGGGGTGACTCTTTACTTATTTTGCTTCGTTTGCCCTGAGGATTGTCTTTTTCATGAAGAGGGTTATATTTTCGAAAGCGAAAGATTGCTTTTGGGCTTCTCAAATAATTCATTCACAAGGAATATTCACAAATGGCAGCAATGACACAAAAAACTTCAAAACCGCCTGGCGTGGCAATCTGGGTTTTGGTGACCCTGCTTTGGGGCACGGTTTTTTACTGGACGTCGATTTTTATGCTGCAACTTGCCGTGTATCAACTCCAGGAGGGCTCTTTCAACCCGTCGGGGAGCGAGCAGAGAATGGTGTATGCCGTTCAGGTTGGTGTGTTGATTCTCTTCGCGCTTGTAGCCATGATGGTGAAAAACAGGTTTGAGCCGGGAGGCCAGAAACAGATTGCGCGGTGGCAGAACATTTCAGAAGGGAAGGGAGAGAAAATTTTTATCTCTTTTGCCGGAAGTCTTGCAACCAGTTTTTTCTTTACAGCCCTGACAGCCGTGACCTTTCTCGGAAGCTCAGCTATGCTTGGCTTTGTGGTTGATTTGACGGTACCTGTTGTTCTGCTTGCAGCCCTCTTCAATATCGCTGCCGGTATAGCGGCATCATTGATTGTGGGTTTGATTTTTCTGATTGCAAGAGTGGGTTACAAAAAGCGGTAAAAGGCAGGGGCAATCTCTTGTGGTTGCCCTGTTGCGCAAGTGGGGCGTAATAAGGGGTTGAAATGCATAAAAACAAAAAAGCACAGTGTTTTGCACTGCGCTTCGCTGTTTTTTTATGTGGAGCTAAGGAGACTCGAACTCCTGACCCTTTGCATGCCATGCAAATGCTCTACCAACTGAGCTATAGCCCCTCTTGCAGCTCTAAGTAAAAGAAAAAAAAGTTGTTTTTCCAACTTCTTTTGTTGATTCTTTCAGTCAGGAGCTGTTATTAATGCTAAAAAAGTCGTTATGTCATTTTTGTTTGTTGTCAGGGAAGGGTTTTCGGGTATGGGAAGGGCAAAATTGCCAGCAGCCATTACGGTTACGATCAGTTTTTTTGCTCTTGTGCTACTTTCGCTTTTCAGTACCGTCTCATTGAGTTTTCTCGATATCATTGGGGAGTTGCGCAGTCGCGTAGAGGTTGAGGTTTTTCTTGGCGACTCAATGAATGAGGCGCAGACGATGGATGCTGTGCGACAGATCAAGTTGGTCAGGGGGGTGAGTGAGGCTTATTATGTTTCAAAGGATGAAGCCGCCGAGACGTTTGCCCAGGATTTTGGGGAGAATATTGTCAGGATTCTTGGTTCAAACCCTTTGCCACGCTCTGTCAGGCTGAAGTTTTTGCCGGAATATGCCCGTCCGGAGAGTATCCGGCGGATTGTTCCAAAAATCCAGGCAATCGTTCCTGATGCTGATATCCGTTATAATCAGTCATTTCTAGGCCAGATCGAGGAAAATGCACGCCTCTTTACTCTGGTGACCGGTGGTATGGGGGCGTTGATTTCAGTGGCAACCATTGTGCTTGTGGGGTATACCATCCGGTTGGCCATGTATTCACGGCAAGAAAAGATCAGAACCATGCGTCTGGTCGGTGCAACGGGCTGGTTTATCGGTGCTCCTTATGTTGTTGAGGGGGCGCTTCAGGGAGTGCTTTCAGGAGTGCTTGCGGCGGGGGCTCTCTGGCTGTTTTCCGACCAACTGCTTTTCCGCTATGAGCCGATCCTTTATGCGGTGGTGCAGCCATCAACACGTCTTGTTTATCCGGCCACGGTAGCGCTCGGTCTTTTGCTCGGTGTTTTTGGCAGTGCACTCTCGGTGGGTAACTATCTCAGGGCGGTTTCGAAGCGGTAACCCCCCTTGTTTATTTTGCGAGGGAGTAGAGGAGCTGGATCTCTTTTTGCCACTCTTCGGAGTTTGGTGTTTCAAGGATGAGGGGAATCTCCTCACATGCGGGGTGGTTCATGATCCAGGAGAAGGCTTCCATTCCTATCGTTCCCTTGCCGATACCTGCATGGCGGTCAATCCGGCTGCCGAGTGGTTGCATTGCATCATTGAGGTGCATCCCGCGCAGGTAGCTGAGCCCGACAATGCGGTCGAACTCCATGAAGGTGGCCTCGATTGCCGACCTTGATTGCAGGTCGTAACCGCTTGCGAAGAGGTGGCAGGTGTCGAGGCACACGCCGATTCTGCTTTTGTCGTCAACCTGGTCAGTGAGCGACCTTAATTGTTCAAAGCTGTTTCCGAGATTGGTACCCTGCCCGGCAGTGTTTTCAATCACTGCGGTTACGGTGGTTGTTCTCTCAAGCGCCATGTTAATGGATTCGGCAATCAGTTGCAGGCACCGCGTTTCATCAATCTCTTTCAGATGGCTTCCCGGATGAAAGTTCAGCATCACAAGCCCAAGCTCTTCGACCCGCAGCATCTCCTCTATAAAGGCTTCGCGTGCACGCAGGAGCTTTTCTGGGTCAGGGCTGCCGAGATTGATGAGGTAGCTGTCGTGCGGCAGAATGTGTTCAGGCCGGAAGCCTCCATCATCGCAGTTTCTGCGGAATGCGTCAATTGAGGTAGTTGTCAGTTTTGGCGCTTTCCACTGCCGCTGGTTTTTTGTAAAGAGGGCAAAGGCTTTTGCCCCGATGCTTGTGGCCTGCAGCGGAGCATTTTCCACTCCTCCGGCTGTACTGACGTGAGCTCCAACCCGTTTCATAATAAATAGATAAATAAATGGTGAATTATTAATCGGTCGTGCCGAATTTTTTTGCCTGTCCAGAGGTGAGATTCATGGTTTCACGGACGGCGAATGCGTTGCCTTTGGCCGAAGATGTTGAAAGTATTTCACCAAGAAGGCCGGTCGAAAAAAGCTGAACACCAAGAATAAGCAGCAAAATGCCGAGAAAAAGGATCGGGCGGTTGCTGACCGGTTTGTTCAGCAGGATTTTATCCAATGTGATGTAGAGGCTGATGATAAAGCCAAAGAGAAAGCTCAAAAGACCCGCCATACCGAAAAAGTGCATGGGACGGCGAAGGTATCGGGTAATGAAGAGTACCGAGAGGAAGTCGAAAAGCCCTGAAAAAAAACGCGACGAGCCATATTTGGTGGTGCCGAATTTTCGTGCCCGGTGCTCAACCGGAAGTTCGGCAATTTTGAACCCCATCCACTCGGCGAGCACGGGAATATAGCGGTGCATATCGCCATGCAGTTCCAGCCTTCTGGTCACCTCCCGGCGGTAGACTTTCAGTCCACAGTTAAAATCGTGCAGGGTGATTCCGGTACAAAGGCGAGTTACGCCGTTGAAGAGCTTCGATGGGAGTGTTTTGGAGAGCGGGTCCTTGCGGTACTGTTTCCATCCACTGACCAGATCATACCCTTCCTGCAGTTTCCGGATCATCTCCTTGATGGCAAAGGGATCATCCTGCAGATCTGCGTCAATGGTGCAGACGAAGTCGCCCGTCGCGGCCATGAAGCCGGCCGAAAGGGCCGCTGTTTTGCCAAAGTTTCTTTGAAAGGAGATAAGGCGAAGCTCAGGCATTGAGCTAATCATGCGGCCGATCAATCTGCATGAATCGTCGGTGGAACCGTCATCAACAAGGATGATTTCGAAACTGAAAGGCTCCTCAAAGAGGTTGTGCAGCTCTTTTTCTGCCATTGCGGCAGAGAGTTGCCCGATCAGCTCGGGAAGCGATTCCCCTTCATTGAAGAGCGGGACGATGATGGAGAGTGAACAGTGCGCAGTTGACAAGGGACAATGGATAGTTGACAATGGACGATGGACAGGGGAAAGGTAAGGAGTTGAGGGGGTAAAGCCAAACTATACACCCCTCAGGGCGGGATCCCAGATATATTTGTGGAGTTGGAGCTGCATTCTTGCCCGGATGCGGTCGTGGAGCATCCATTCTGCAAGTTCAGCGGGGTCAAGCTGGCCGAATGCTACGCCCATCATGACGGTGAAGGAGGTTGTCAGTTGGTGCTTGTGCAAAAGTGAAGTGGCCCACTCATAATCCTCTTTGTTTGCAATGACTATCTTGAACTCAAAGGTGTGGCGGCAGGGGGGCTCTGCTGCAAGTGCCAGCTCAATGTTTTCAGGATTGTTCTGATCGCAGACGCCTGATGAGGGCGGTTTAAGGTCGATGATTTTATGCACCCGCCGGTCGACCCGGGCAACAGAGAGAAAGCCGCCGGTTTCAAGCAGAACCTTCTGGTCAAGATCGCAGAGTTGCCGCATGAGGCTGTGCACTGCAGGCTGCAACAACGGTTCTCCTCCGGTGACCTCAATAAAGGGGGCCTGGAATGCGAGTGTTCTTTGAATGATCTTCTCTACTTTAAGTGCGACTCCGTCACGTTCTGCATAAGCGCTGTCGCATCCAATGCAGCCGTGTCCGCACCCCGCAAGCCGTATGAAGGCGCAGGGCCAGCCTGCAAAAGAGGATTCTCCCTGGATGGAGTGAAAAATCTCGCTGATGTGGAGTGTTTCGGCGCTCATGAGTTCTGCATGGTCAGCAGCTTTTCAAGGGCGTCCGGGTAGAGTGCATGTTCACACTCAAGCACTCTTGCCGCAAGGCTTTCCGGTGTGTCGCCTGGCAACACAGGAACTCTTTTCTGAAGCAGGATTTTTCCCTTGTCGTACTCTTCGTTGACAAAGTGCACCGTTGCTCCGCTCTCTTTTTCGCCTGCTTCAAGTACAGCATGGTGAACAAACATGCCATACATCCCCTCGCCACCGAATTTCGGCAGAAGCGCCGGGTGGATATTGAGCATTTTGTCCGGAAATGCTGCAACAACGGCATCCGGTACCTTCCGCATATAGCCCGCAAGCAGGACAATGTCGATTTGGGCATCCTTGAGGTATTGTACCATCGCAGCAGCAAACTCCTCAAAGGAGCTGAACTGTTTCTCCGTGATATGCACGGTTGTGATGCCGTTTTGGCTGGCGAACTCCATCGCTCCGCACTGCGAACGGTTCGAGAGGCAAAGGATGATTTCAGCATCAAGCGGTTTTTCGGCTATGGCCCGGTAGATCGATTTGAAGTTGCTTCCTCCACCTGAGCAGAAGACTGCAATACGGGTTTTGTGGGTAGTCATTATGGTTTTTTTTTCTGCATCAAGCTTGTTCTTGAGAGCTGGTAATGGTGGGTGTGACGAGCAGGCATAAGTCACCTGAGTTTTTCAGCGTATGGATAGATTTTATCATAACGTTTACCCATTTCCAAGTTTTTCCGCTTTTTGGGGTTTTCTCTCCGGATGGCCGATAATTTCTCTTCTTTTGGGTTCCCTTTTTTGCGATTTTACTTAAATTATCCGTACTTTCAAGGCGGACTTACTCTTCTGAACGGCAATGAGCTTATCGTATTGAAAAAAACTTTTCACCATGACCATATTTCAATTCCCCCAATTCTCGCTGGAAGCTGTCAAAATATGGGAAAAAATTCCGGTGGAATTCCAGGATACAATACTCTCCAACGTCTTGTGCTCTAATTGTCGTGATTCTGTCAGAATGGTTGATTATTCCGGCTCCGTTGTGAGTGGTGATCTCCTTCTCAAGGGAAATTGCGCAATTTGTGGACGCACAGTGGCGCGCCTTGTTGAAGGTTCATGAAGTGTGAGCAACGTGCAAAAATACTGGTTCCCGGCCAAGCGCTATGGCTGGGTCGTGCTGTAAGGGTTGGTTCTGCGTTTCGACAACATCTGATTGTGTGATACATTCCTTTTATGAAATGATATATCGATCACTCTTCTTGCCGGTTTTCATGTTGACGATTCTGTTGTTTTGTAATGGTTCTGTGTACCATCAAGATCAGGCAGGGAATAAAAAAATAATATATCAGGAAAGCGTATTCAGAAATGGAGATATAATTTTCCAGCGTGGCAGGAATGTTGCAAGTACTTTTGTTGTGTCCGTTGATTCCGGCTCTGTGTACTCTCATGTTGGTATTATCTGTAAGTCGAAAAACCATATTTTTGTCATCCATATTTTGCCAGAGAGTAATGAGTCAAAAGAGGGGCTTGTAAGGAGGGAACCTCTTGGCGATTTTTTGTCGCCGGAAAGGACCTCTGGTTTTGCTTTGTATCGCTTGTCCGATAATAAAGGTACAATTCCATCCAGGGCTGTTGATGTGGCAACTTCCTTTTTTAAGAAAAGAATACATTATGATTACGATATGGATTATAAAAATCACGGAAAGCTCTATTGTACGGAACTGGTCTGGTGGGCATATCGTATGGCACACATTGACTTGATTGACGGGAAATATGAAAGCGTTGCATTTCCGTTTTATAAAGGGAAGTATATTTTGATTTCGACGTTGCTAAAGAGTAGATGGCTTGAAAAAGTATCAATAAACCCTGTTTAAAAGGAGTCTGCAATGCAAAAAACGAGAATACGGGCTGTTGTGCTCTTTATCTTGATGCTTTCAATGGTTGGGTGCAGCCTGTTTAATCCAGGCCCTTCGCAAGTGGTAAAGAATTTTTTTCAATATGTCGAGAAGGGAGACGTTGAGAATGCTGCAAAGCTGTTTTCAAAACAGTCGGCGCAGACTTTCGGTTCAAAACTCTCATCAATTATGGCTTATCAAGTCAGCACCATCAAGAGTAAGGGTGGAATAAAGTCAATCGATACCCAGGAAACTATTACCGGTGATGTGGCAAAAGTTACCTATAAAGTCACGTTTAATAATACTGCCACCGAAGATGGTTCTTTCGATCTTATTAAAGAAAATGGAGAGTGGAAAATTCAGGTAAGTATGAACAAGTGATGTGTTCTTTTCTTTTCTGAAAGAGAAGGGGAGGTACCTGGTTGTTTAACCATTCAGAGATTATGATGATATCAATCAAAAATATCAATATGGACTACAAAACTCAATCGAATTGGCGCGAAATCCAGGCTTTTCTTCCCAAAGGATTTCATCTTGAACCGAGCTATGAGCCCTCGGAAGAGTGGTGGGAGTGGAGGGGACACCAGATTCACCTTGACTGCTTTCGTAATCCCCAAGCCAGGGTAAAGGTGATTCTGTTGCACGGAGTTGGCACCAACGGGCGGCAAATGTCGACCATTCTGGGCCATCCCCTTTTCAAGCGTGGATTTGAAACCATTGCCATCGACATGCCAGAGTACGGCATGACCCAGGTAGCTCCAGGTGCGCTGGTGACATACGACGATTGGGTTCAGGCAGGCAGTGACCTCATTGACCTGGAGCTTGAAAAAGATGACCGCCCTATCGTGCTCTACGGTCTCAGCGCTGGTGGTATGCTTGCTGTTCATATAGCAGCGCTCAATAACAAAGTCACCGGCATTGTTGGAATGGCTTTTCTTGATCAACTGGAACAACAGGTTCGTGATGAAACAGCTTTGAATCTCTTTATGAGTCGTATTGGCGTACCATTGACTCATCTCGCAGCCAAAACGCCTCTCAAAGCTTTGAGGATGCCGATGAGCCTGGCAAGCAAAATGTCGGCACTTGTCAATAATAAAGAAGCGCTCAAGGCATGCTTGAGCGACAAGACTTCAGCGGGCAAATGGGTCACGATGAAGTTTCTCAGTTCACTCACAGCCTACAAACCAGTGGTTGAACCTGAAGGATTTGCTGTTTGCCCGATTTTATTGACCCAACCGGCAAAAGACTCCTGGACACCCCTCTATCTCAGTGAGCTTTTTCTCCGTCGTATCAATCGTGTGCCGACAAAGGTGGTGATGCTTGACAATGCAGGTCACTATCCACTTGAGCAACCCGGCCTGACGCAGATGTGCGATGCTGTGGTTGAGTTTATTGGCTGAATCGTCATTTTTGTGATGTTGATGTTGCAGAAATAGAACGCATCTTACACAAATATTGATTAAATTGAGTTCAGTGGTGCGTCTCGAGAAATGAGAAATTGTAAGAATTTATGTAGAGCAACGGGGTCGGTTTTGGGATGTCCAGGTTTTGATTATTTTTTTTCATTAACGGTGCCAAATAGTCTTCATGCAACCTCTGCAGAATCGTCACTCCTCAGTGCGTATTGTTCGCATTTTCCCTGAAGGTTATTCTCATTATCGGGTTTTTGACGAAGTTGTGGAGAGTCTTCTTTTTGGATTGACTGCAAGCGGGATCGTTGCTTGTGTGGTTGATAATGAATTTGATCTGAAAGCGCTTAATATTGTCATCGGAGCTCATCTGCTTACTGATAGGCAATTGGATGAATTGCCACAAAATATTATTCTGTATAATTTTGAGCAATTTTCTTCTGATTCGGTATGGATTCGTCCAAGCTATATTAATGCACTTTCTTCACATCGTTGCTGGGATTACAGTCGATATAATATTGCGGCGCTGACTCGTATGAAACCAAATTCTGTTCCCGAATTTGTTCCATTGGGCTATGCTTCAGTACTGACTCGCTTATTGAAGTGTACTGCGGAAGAGGAAGAAATTGATGTGTTATTTTATATCCGGTAGTCCCCGGTGTCATCGCAGGAGATTTTTCATCGGCTATTCATAGCTTTCGTAACTTTACGTTTGCAGAAACTGTTGATGATCTTCAGAATGTGATTAATATCATACTTGCAAATAATTCGGCAGCTCAAATTTTACTGACAGTATCTCCTGTAGGCTTGGTGGCTACTGTCGAACCGCGTAGTGTTATCGTTTCTACCGTTGCCTCCAAAAGTATTTTGCGAGCATCAATTGAAGAGGTAATCAATAATAATTCTGTTGTTGATTATTTTCCATCTTATGAAATTATTACAAGTCCTTATGGTCACGCACAATTCTGGGCTGAAGGATTGCGAGACGTTACTGAAAAAGGGGTTGACACAGTGATGGATATTTTTTTTAATTCTCGAATGCCCGATTTTAGTGGGCAATTCATAGCTCATTCAAAAAATCAATCATCACAAAGTAAAGAATTTGAAAAAAAATTGGAGAAAGCGCTTACAGATGAATGTGATGAAATGTTTCTTGACCCCTCATTACGAATGGGTTAATTGATAGGTTCTTGGAATAATTTTGTAGAAAAGCGGAAGAAGATCAAAGTATGATGCATTTAAATTTTAATGGAATTTTCAAAAAAAATAAGCAAAAAATTTTTATAATTTATTTTTTTAAATGATTTGGTGGTGTTGTATGTGTTTTATAATTATGGATGTTTCGGCATGTTTTTTGACGAGATAATGGTCCGATTTTCGAAGTGGATTGATGTGGTCGACTCACTTATAGCCAATTAATTAAAATATTATGCAAATTTACAGGTGACTACTTTATTTCTGTTCTTTTTAAGTGACTTCAAAATATGGTATTGTCGGGTTTTCGCGCTGGAACTATCGCAACTTATAAAGAAATTAACCACTAATTTGCTAAAAAAGATGGACTATATTTGTTCTTAATCGTTCTTTTGTGCGTGTTATGCTTTTTTAAATGCAGCGATGTTTATAATAAAAAGTCAAAGATACGTCACTGCTGTTTCGGGTATACTTAAAAAAATGATAACATATAACTATAGAGAGGGATATGAAAACGAAAAAAACTCTGGTATGCTTGTTGCGGCTCGTAGCGCTATGTTCTTTTTTGAGCTTTACTGCTTTTGCAGGGGAGATCAAGTCGGCGGACACAACTCATGCACCAATTACACAGCAATTGGTCACAATGGTAGAGCATAATTCTGAGATTAAAAAAATGCTTGTTCATTCACTTGAGTCAGCAAAAAAAATCAATCCAGATAAAAAAACAAATCCAGCCACTACGCTGGAGGAATATTATGATTTTATGGATTGGGCTGCAAAGGCAATGCCCTGGTCAATTTTGCCAAATCTTCCCTATTCAAATTTGTACGATCACATTGATCAAAGTCTGGATTATTTCTATTTTGTCAATGACCGTCCGCTTCTTGAATTAAAAAATAAAGGGTATTTCAATAATTCACTGCAATACCATGAGCCTTATCGTACCTGGTTGATCAATTTTGTGAAAGAGTGGGGTCTCTATTTAAGCAAAGAGGGGTCGTGGAATGATGAATACTACAAAAAAGCTTTGGCAGATGAGAGCTTCGGTCTGCAGAACGGGTGGTATGAGGATCCATCAAACTGGAAAACATTCAATGACTTTTTTGCAAGGTATCTTAAATCACCTGATCAGCGACCGATTGCATCGCCAGATGATCCTTCAATTTTCTCTTCTCCAGCCGATTCAAAGCCCCAGGGTGTCTGGAGGATAGACAACAACTCCAATATTGTTCATAAATCGGGTGTTGCCATCAAATCAAAGGTTTTCAAGTCTATATCTGAGCTTATCGGTGAAGGGAGTGCTTACAGGAATGCTTTTGCCAATGGTACATTAACGCATACGTTTCTTGATGTCAATGATTATCACCGGTTTCATTTTCCTCTTGATGGCACCATAAAAGAAGTTCGTATTATTCAGAGCGATGATGCGGTTGGTGGTATTATTACCTGGGACGCTGAAAAAAAGAAATATATGCTTGATGCAAATACTCCAGGCTGGCAGAATATTGAGACTCGCGGTTGCGTCATTATAGAGACCAAAAAATATGGTTTGGTTGCATTTTTGCCGATTGGCATGTCGCAGGTATCGTCGATTAATTTTGAAAAGAGCGTCAAGGCCGGTGCTACCGTAAAGAAAGGAGATATGCTTGGATATTTCCTGTTTGGGGGTTCAGACTGCGTCATACTTTTCCAGAGCAAGGTTCTTTTTACCTTAACCGTTCCAAAAGGGAGTGATGGCAACTATCGCCATGTTTTGATGGGTGAAGAATATGGCGTACTTGCCGTAAAAAAATAACAGAGTTTACACGTGGAACACAGAACAGGAGCACTCTTGCCCGTCAGTCACGGACGCCTGGCAAGGCTGCTTTTGTTGAACAGTACAGCCCAGGTTGCCCTCAAATAATTGAAGAATTTTTCTTAAATTCCCGCTTCACGAAGAGCTTTTAAACGAATCAATACATAAATTTTCTGCAAATGTCTGATCCTGTCATCAAGCGGGCGCTGGTCTCTGTATCTGATAAAACCGGTAGTGTTGAAGTTTGTCGGGAGTTGAGTGGCATGGGCGTTGAAATTTTTTCAACTGGGGGAACATTGAAGTCGCTGCAGGATTCAGGTGTCAGCGCAGCCTCCATTTCAACTATCACCGGATTTCCGGAAATCATGGATGGACGGGTCAAAACCCTTCACCCGAAAATACACGGTGGACTGCTTGCCGTCAGGGAGAACCTGGACCATGTCAAACAGGCAACCGAAAACGGGATCAGCTTTATTGATCTTGTTGTTGTAAATCTCTATCCTTTCGAGGCTACGGTGGCAAAACCGGACGTAACTTTTGAGGATGCCATAGAAAATATTGATATCGGCGGACCATCCATGCTTCGCAGCGCAGCCAAGAACAACGAGTCGGTAACGGTGGTCACAGACAGCGCCGACTATGCGCTTGTATTGCAGGAGATGCAGGAGAATAGCGGTGCAACAAAAAGGACGACCCGCTTGACACTTGCGCTGAAGGTTTTTGAACTCACCTCCCGTTATGACCGCGCCATTGCCTCCTATCTGGCTGGAGCTGTCGGCGGAGCGCAGCAAGAGGCGTCGGTGAAGATGAGTGTCAGCCTTGAGCGTGAGCTTGACATGCGTTACGGTGAGAACCCGCACCAGAGCGCAGGGCTTTATCGCCTAACCGATGAGAACGGTACCCGCTCCTTCGCCGACTTTTTTGAGAAGCTGCATGGCAAGGAGCTCTCTTACAACAATATGCTCGATATCGCAGCAGCCGTCACTCTGATTGAAGAGTTTCGTGGCGAAGAGCCGACCGTGGTCATTGTCAAACACACCAATCCGTGCGGTGTCGCGCAGGCCCCGACACTTGCTGAAGCCTACCGCAGGGCATTTTCAACCGATACACAAGCCCCTTTTGGCGGCATTATCGCCTTCAACCGTCCTCTCGACATGGAAGCGGCTCAGGCGGTCAATGAAATCTTCACCGAAATTCTCATTGCTCCTGCTTTTGAGGAAGGCGTGCTTGAGATGCTGATGAAGAAAAAAGATCGCAGGCTTGTGCTGCAGACGGGCGCCTTGCCCAAGGGCGGCTGGGAGTTCAAGTCAACCCCTTTCGGGATGCTTGTTCAAGAGCGCGACAGCAAAATTGTTGCAAAAGAGGAGTTGACTGTTGTCACCAAACGGCAGCCAACCCAGGAGGAGATTGCTGATTTGATGTTTGCCTGGAAGATTTGCAAGCATATCAAGTCGAACACCATTCTCTATGTCAAAAACCGTCAGACCTACGGTGTCGGCGCCGGTCAGATGTCGCGCGTTGACTCATCCAAAATCGCACGCTGGAAGGCTTCCGAAGTCAACCTCGACCTGCACGGTTCAGTTGTTGCCTCCGATGCTTTTTTCCCCTTTGCTGACGGCCTGCTTGCCGCTGCCGAGGCTGGAGTGACAGCCGTTATTCAGCCAGGCGGTTCCATCCGCGATAACGAGGTGATTGAGGCTGCCGATGCCAACAACCTCGCAATGGTCTTTACCGGTATGCGCCACTTCAAGCATTGAGGTAAAGGCTTCTTTTCAGATTATCCGCTACAGCCCGGGCGTTGCGTTTGAGACGCCTGAGGCCAATGCGGAACATCGGGGTTCCATAAAAAAGCTCATGGAAGCCTGATCTGGTGAGGTTCAGAATTGTTTCTGTCGTGATGTTCACAAGATTCTGCCGCAACACAAACGACTCATCTGCCGTGATGGTTGTCTGCCGGTTATGAGGGCAAACCTCCTGGCAGAGATCGCACCCAAACAGCCACTCGCCGATCATTGCCGCCTCTTCAGTCGTAAACTCCCGTTTCAGCTCCACCGTTAGGTAAGAGATACATTTTGACGCATCAATTTTTCCCGGTTCAAGCAGTGCGCCGGTAGGGCATCGCTCAAGACAGTTGCTGCAACTTCCACAATAGTTGGGCAGTGCAAGTTTTGCGGCCACTATCTCCCGGTCAACAAGAATCTCTCCAAGAAAAAGATATGACCCGGCAGAGGGTACCTTCAGCAGGGTGTTTTTCCCCGTTTTTCCGATGCCAGCCTCTTCAGCCCACGCTTTTTCAAGAATCGGAGAGCTGTCAACGGTTATTCTTGCATGGAGAGGCTCTTCAACAAGCGATTGTATTGCTGCAACAAGCGCTTCAAGTTTTGCTCTCATCACGGAGTGATAGTCGTTGATGAGCGCATATTTCGAAATTTTCGGGACTCCATGACCATAATTGAGCGGGTAATTATAGCTGATGGCCGCAGAGATGATGGTGTGCAGGCCCGTAAAGAGCAGGGAGGGATCGCCCCGTTCCTCTATCTGTTTTTTCATGTAGCTCATCTCCCCATGCCGCCCATCGCTCAGCAT
>CAIQGA010000134.1 GCA_903871235.1 uncultured Chlorobiaceae bacterium | reverse complement strand
TTCACCCTGCCGTTCTACATATTTTTTTGTAAAGGGCGGTATCTGCTCAACAAACTTTTGAAAAAATGATGTATTCATAATCTATTCTCCAATGAAAATATAAGGTTACCCCTCATGCTCCCGTTAGTGTGATCTATTTCGATGTCACCTGATCTCTGGCGCATCATAAGCAGCTTATCAAGCTCCTGAAGTTCAGGAACAATATGGCGAAGGGCCATATCTTTCTGATACGTTTGAGCTGTTTTAAGACCTCCAGTGCCAACAATCAACAAACTCGAAGACCAACGCACGCAGTACAATCTAATGCCTCCTCTCTTCAGGGCGGCGACAGAATCTGTCCGCAATCCTTCGTTCATTTCAAAAAATTGCTCTCTGTATCCCAGACTATCGGTCATGCTGGAAATACGCTGAACAATTTCGTTAAAACCTTTTTCCTCATGCAAGAACTCGTTGTGAAGAAACTTTTCGAACTCCGTTTCTTTCTCTCCGGCAAAACGGACCGAATAGAGCGTACCGCCTGAACCTTGATCGACAAGTACTATCTCAACTCTTTTCTTCACTTATAAGTTAATCTTTTGTGTGAGAAATAAAATAACAAACACTTTTTTAAACTCTATTAAAGGCATTTATGACAGGTATTCCCGAATCGCTTTTTCGGTTGCCTGCTTGTGGCTTACCGAACCGGCGGTTTGCTTGTTGGTGGCATAGTGCAGTTTGTTTTGCACCACCATGAAGAACCTGACTGAATCGGGACTGTGAGGATCGTAATCTGTACTGGTAGCGTAGAGGTCGAGCACCTGGCGGTAGAGCGCTTTCTCGCTGCTGCGGATATCGCGGATGCGGTCGCTGAATTGACCCTATAGCCTATGGATATTATGGCGTCAAGGTTATAGAGCTTCGATTTTGCTATTTGTGTTTTACCCGAAATTGCTCCGTGGCGAGTGGTGTGTTCCAAAATGGAACTAACCTCTTTTTCGAGCAGTTCGCCGCTTTCAAAGATATTTTTGAGGTGCTTGGTGATTGCTGGCCGTTTGACGCCAAACAGTTCGACTATTCTCTCCTGCCCTCTTGGCAACTTGCCGATACAAAATTTTTGCCATTCATCCCTTTTCGTTACTTTTGAGAGACAATTCCCATGGTGTAACAACGTTCCTGAACATAGAAAGGGGTTACTGAATATGAAAGGCAAAGTCGCATTGGTTACGGGCGCAAGCCGGGGCATAGGTCGGGCTACGGCTCAACTTTTGGCTGCCGAAGGCGCGGCTGTCGCGGTGAACTATTTCCAGAGTGAAAAGGCGGCGATCACTGTTGTTGAGGAAATCACGAAGGCAGGCGGCAGGGCACACGCCGTCAGGGCGGATGTGCGCGACGGGGAGCAGGTGCGATTGATGGTTGAGGAGGTTGAAAAAAGCCTCGGGCCGATCGACATCCTGGTGAGCAACGCTTCGATCGGTTTTCCGGTAAAACCTTTCACGCAATTCTCCTGGAATGAATTTGAAGCGAAGCTTTGCGGCGAGCTGAGGTCGATATTTTTCAGTTGCCAGGCTGTGCTGCCAGGCATGATCGAGAGAAAGTCGGGATGCATCATCGCCATTTCAAGCACTCTTTCGCGTCACTCATCACCGGGTTTCATTGCCCACTCCACTGCGAAATCAGGTCTTGATGCCTTTGTCCGTTCTCTTGCGGAAGAGGTTGGCCCCTTTGGCGTACGGGTCAACGTGGTTGCCCCTGGCCTTACGTTGACCGACGCTACAGCCTGGTTACCCGAGGAACAGAAAGCGATGATGGCGGATATGACCCCCCTGAAGCGGGTTGCCCTGCCGGAAGATATCGCTGGCGCGGTGCTTGCAATTGCTTCCGACCACAGCCGATTCGTAACGGGTTGCTATATCCCGGTTTCGGGAGGGATGCTGATGCTGTGAGTATGCCTGGCCAAATATAAACTACATGCAGCCTTGATCGGGGAGGAATCATACTCTTCCCTTGAAGGGTTGCCGGTTATCCCTGTAGCAGAGGGAGCACTTTGCCAGCGATGATGCGCCCGATGGCGAGTGATGCGGTGGCTGCGGGGGATGGGGCGTTGCAGACATGGATGATGTTTTGGTTGACCCTGAAGTCAAAGTCGTCAAGCAGTTTCCCTTCGCGGTGACATGCCTGTGCGCGAATGCCTGCACCACCGGGTTCAAGGTGCTCTGCCTGTATATCGGGAATGAGTTTTTGCAGTGCACCGACAAACGCTTGCTTGCTGAATGAGCGATGGTACTCCCCTGCTGCGGTTCTCCAGTGTTTGAGCGCTACGTGACGAAAACCGGGCCAGTTGAGAGCTTCCCAGGTGTCCTGAATATTGAAATCGGTTTTTTTATAGGCTTCGCGGCCAAAGGCAAAAACGGCGTTGGGGCCGCACTCGACACCGCCGCCAATCATACGGGTGAAGTGAACTCCAAGAAAAGGGAAGGCGGGATCGGGTACCGGGTAAATCAGGTGGTTGACCAGTCTTGGGGCTGAGGGTTTGAGCTGATAGTATTCGCCGCGAAATGGGAGAATACGGAGCGGGAGTGCTGGTTCGCTCTCGCGGGCCAGGCGATCGGACTGGAGACCGGCGCAGGTGACCACGGCGTCGGCTTGCCAGGTGCGGGAGTGGCCAATGACCTCTACCTGATTGCCTTTGTGCCGCAGCGAGAGAACCTTCTCACCGAGGATAATTTCTCCACCGAGAGCGAGGAGCTTTTCGGCATATTTTTTTGCCACCACAGAGTAGTCGACAATGCCTGCCTGTGGGACAAAGAGCCCCCGAATACCCTGGCAATGAGGTTCCCTTTCAAGGATTTGGGCGGGATTTAAAAATCGAAGCTGCTGCAATCCGTTGGCGACTCCCCTGCGATGCAATTCCTCAAGGCCGGGAATCTCCTCCTTGCTCGTTGCCACAACGATTTTACCGCATATCTCGTGCGGAATGGATTCCTCTTCGCAAAAACGGAGCAGTTGCCGATACCCTTCACGGCAGTTGGTTGCTTTAAGAGAGCCTGGTTTGTAGTAGAGACCGGAGTGGATGACTCCGCTGTTATGTCCTGTCTGGTGCGAAGCCAGCGTTCTCTCTTTTTCAATGAGGGTCAGGCGGGTGGAGGGGCGGGATTGAAGAAGAGTGAGGGCTGTTGAAAGGCCAAGAATGCCGCCTCCAATGACGATGAGGTTCCTTTTTTCTTTTTCCATACTCCCCTTCTGTTATGAGCCATTTTCTTTCAACTGGAAAAGAGGTTACACATTTTTCTTGTGACATCACAAAAAAGGGACAGGGCTGAAAACCATTGTGCACGCAAGTCACCAGTGCCCAATACCGTGGAGCTTGGCGCAATTTTATGGGAAAAGGCCAATCTCTTACTGCAATCACAGTGTTTATGATATAAAAAGTATCTTCCTTTAGCGTATATAAGAAAAATCGACAGACACAACAGCTTGTCGAAAAACAATGATCTTAACATAACTCATTAATTCATAGCGCAATGCATTCCATGTCAGATACATTTTTTGCCGATTCTGCGGAAGATGTCTCTTTGTTTTCACTGCTCGATTCGCTTCCTGATGCGGTGAGCCTGATAGATCCCTCGGGCAGAATCGTCACTATTAACAGCATATTTGCAGGACGTATAGGAAAGAAATCCTCGGAATGCATCGGTAGCAATATCTTTGAACTGATTGCAAACTTTGTGATGGCGGAGGGAGTGCACTTCAGAAAAGAGCGGTGCGCGGAGGTACTTCGCAGCGGAAAGCGTTTCGTTTTTGAAGAGAGGAGAGGTAATCAACTTTTGAACATCATCCTCAGCCCCGTCAAATCACCAAAGGGAGAGGTGACGCATCTGATGATCATCCTTCAGGATATCACGGATCGTAAGCGTGCCGAGGCCGAACTGGCAAAATTTCAGAAGCACATGGATTTTGCCCTTGAAAAAAGTCATGTCGGTGTCTGGGATCTCAATCTGAACGAGACTACCGTAAAACGCACCCTGGAGCACGCCCGAATTTTTGGCTATGAAAACAATGTGCCGGGATGGACATTGGAGATGTTTCTTGATCATATCGTGCAAGATGATCGTAATGCAATAGAGGCACTCATCAAAGGCTCCCTGAAAAATCATCAGGACTATGAATTTGAATGCCGAATTCATACCCATCGAGGAGAGTTGCGATGGATTATGGCAACCGGGGCTTTCTATGTTGACAAAAGCAGTGATGAAAACCATGTCTTGGGCATCGTACAGGATGTAACCGAGCGCAAGCGCTCCGAAAAAGAGCGGGAAACACTTCAGGCACAGCTTCTGCATGCGCAAAAATTGGAGGTCATTGGCCAACTGGCTGGTGGCATCGCACATGACTTCAACAATCATCTTACCGCAATTCTCGGCTATATCGAACTTGCCATCAATGCGATTGACGAAACGCACCCTGTTGCCAAATACATTACAACTATCCAGCAATCTGCCCTTCGCTCAGCAGAACTGATACATAAACTTCTTGCTTTTGCCAGAAAACAGCCCATAAGCCCAAAAGTGGTCAATCTGAACAGGGAGATTGAAGAAATTCTTCCAATACTTGACCAACTGATTCACCGAGGCATTGAAATAGAATGGTACCCGGTACATCATAAAGCACTCATCAACATCGATCCCTCCCAGATTGATCAAATTCTGACCAATCTTTGCGTCAATGCGCGGGATGCCATCACTGGAGCAGGCAAGATCACCATAACAACCAATATTGTGCAGGTAAAAGAAGAGGAGTGTGCCACGGAGGAGATCAGTCGAATTCCTGGCAATTACGTGAAGTTGACGGTCACGGATACAGGATGCGGTATAGGGATGGAAACACTTCCACATATTTTCGAACCCTTTTTTACAACCAAAGAGCTCGGCAAAGGCACTGGTTTGGGCCTCTCCACCGTCTACGGCATTGTGAAACAGAATAAGGGCTACATTGATTGCAAGTCGGAAAGAGGTAAAGGGACAACCTTCACCCTATGGTTGCCTCAGTATGAGGAGAACCGTAATACGAGCTTGACTCCAAATCCTGAACTACTCAAACAAGCTGAAAAGAAAACGATACTTCTCGTCGAAGATGATATTGATGTACTCAAACTCGTCAAAAACATCCTTGAAAAAAAAGATTTCAAGGTTTTTGCGGCCAGTGATGCCGAGCAAGCCCTTGAGATCGCGGCCAGAAACCCGGATAAAATCAATCTCCTGCTGAGTGATGTCAGGTTGCCGAAAATGAACGGTGTTGAACTGAGCCAGCGTCTGCTTACTGAATATCCAAACATGAAGACGCTGTTTATGTCGGCATATACAGACTGGATCAACGGCAATATCTCTGTAAATGACCAGAAGCTCACATTCATTTCGAAACCCTTCACGCTCAAGGAGTTACTCGACTCTGTCGATAAAGCACTCTCCATGAAAACTCGAAAAACATAAACCCTTGTAACGAGAGCATATACTCAGGTGCCAGGTTCCGCCTCACTCCCCCCATTCCGATCCAGCAGAAGATCATCAACAAAATGGTCGATGGTGTGCATCCCCTCGTGCCGCATGACAATATCGTGCGCCAGCTTTCCGCCAAGGCGCTCATCCTCGTAAGGTGCAAGGCTCCACTTTTTCATGACCCACTCACCAGGGCGCTGAAAATAGACGGTGTTCGAAATATCGTTTTTCCATGCCGGATAGTTGATTTCGTCAAGCTGCTCTTTCAGATAGAGTGCATTCTTCAAAATTAACTCGGCCTGCCGCCGGTATCCTTCCACTCCGGTCTTGTGGATTTGCCACCAGAACTTGAGTGGTGCCAGCGCTGAACGCGAGCAGGTGATTGTGGGAACCGAAGCGTTCAGGTAGGAGACTCGAAAGGGGTTTTGCTTCTCCAGAACTTCCTTTGTTGTGAGAAAGAGCCCCAAGGGCTCGTCGAACCCAAAGAATTTGTGCCCACTGATGGCGATGGAATCAAAATTACGGACAGAGTGACTGACCAGATCGGCATGTTCTGTAAACGGCAGGTACCCGCCAAAGAGCGCGGCATCAACATGACGGTAGATGGCGACGGGCCGTTTTTTTGCCAGCACCTCGGCAATGGCATCCTGATTGTCGATGGCTCCCTTGAAGGTGGTACCAACCGCGATAACGATCAAGGCTGGACGGCTTGGGTCGAGTGCAACCTCAAACGCTGACACCTCCATTTCACCTTTGATGTTTGTCGGTATCTGGCGCATCTCAAGCCCCTGAAGGTCGCAGAGCCTCATGATGGAGTAGTGCGCCTCCTCCGAAACGTAGAGAACCGGCTTGATGTCGCTCTGTGAGCCCAGGGCATGCACGCCGAAGTAGATGCCGTGGTTGTTCCCGTCGGTGCCGCCATTGGTGACGATACCCCATGCTTCTGCGGGTGAAAATCCGTAGTGCGGTGCAAAAAAATCAATGACTTCGTTTTCAAATTCATGGGTGTTCAAGGCAAACAAGCTCGGCTTGCGCGGATCACCGACGTTGTTCATGGCCACATCTGCCAGTCCTGAAACGGCATACCAGTGATAGAAATCGGCCAGTTTGATGTTCTGGTTGCAAGGGAACCCGACAGCGGTCTTTTTCTCCTGTACCATCTTCTCGGCAAATGCGTTAAGACGATTGATGTCAATGCTATGGTTGGTCATGATGCGCCTCGGTGAATGTTCTCTTTTTCATGGCAGTTTTCTGCATTCTCCCCCAAGATACGCATTACAAAAAAAACTATGGTTCAGAATGGCCCATTTTTTGAAGGGAAGGGGCTGTAGAGTACATTCCACCTTGTAAACAGAAATTCTTGAGCATCATCCAGCAACAACTCATGAGCAGAAAAATACTGATTGTAAAAAACATGACCCAGGAAGGGGCGGGGCTTCTTGAAACCTTGCTCAGCGAGCACGGTATTGCCTCGCACCAGGAGGATCTTTCAGCCTGCGGAACATTCCCTGATCCACGGGGCTACAGCGCTCTTGTGGTGCTTGGCGGCTACCAGAGCGCCAACGATGAAACCTCTTCCATGCTGCTTCAGCTCCGCCGTATTCAGCAGGCGCTGGATGAGGAGATCCCCTTCCTCGGTATCTGCCTTGGGATGCAGTGCCTTGTCAAAGCGGGGGGCGGAAAGGTGATGAAGGCCCCAGTAAAAGAGGCTGGATTTGTTGACCCCAACGGAAATCCCTACCGCATCGATCTCACCGCCGCTGGTAGAAAAGATCCACTCTTTGGTGGACTTGGCAAGAGCTTTCCGGTCTTTCAGCTTCATGGCGAGACGGTAGAGCTTGCTAAATCAGGAATGGAGCTGCTTGCGACAGGCGACGGGTGCCCGATACAGGCGGTCAGGGTTGGAAAAAACGGCTACGGGCTGCAGTGCCATTTTGAACTGACCGATGCCATGTTTTCGGAGTGGTGTGAGAATGATGCCGACCTGAAAAAGATAGATCAAGGCGACCTCAAGGAGCAGTTTGAGAGCATTCGTGAGGAGTACCACACAACCGGCCTCAAGCTCCTCTACAACTTTTTACGCCTTTCCGACCTTGTCTGAGCCGCAAAACCTCTTCCCCTGAAAGCGCGGAAACGCCATCAGGGGGAGAGCCTCTGTTCTTACTCTTCTATGACAAGATCAATGGTGCGGCGCTGCAGATCCACACTGTTCACCTTGACCTTGACCCGCTGACCTATCTGCAAGCGCTTCTTGCGGCGTTTGCCAACCAGGGAGTAGGTTGCTTCGTCATACTCGTAATAGTCATCGGTGAGATTGCGCATGTGCACCATCCCTTCAATGGCAAAATCAACCATTCTGACATAGATGCCGTAATCAGTCGCGCCTGAAATGACGCCGGGATAGACCTTGCCGACATGGCTGGCCATATACTCGACCTGCTTGAGCTTGATCGACTCGCGCTCGGCCTCCACGGCACTTTTTTCACGCTCATTGGATATTTTGCAGACCGTCTGGAGCTTGTCGGTCAGTTCAGCGATGCGTGTTGCAGAGATTTTCCTGCGCTTCTTGCGGAGGTTCTCATACTCAAAGAGCATACGGTGCACAATCAGATCAGGATAGCGTCTGATAGGCGAGGTGAAGTGGGTGTAATGCTCAAAGCCGAGGCCGTAATGGCCCACATTGTCGCCGGTATAGACCGCCTTCGACATGCAGCGCAGCACCAGTTCACTGACCAGAAACTCAATATTGGATCCCTTCACCTGCTGCAAGAGCTGGCGAAGCGCTGAGGCTGAAACAATCGGCCCCTCTTTGCCCCGGTTCAGCTTAAGCTCAAAGCCGAGCCTTTTGACAAAGTTGGCAAGAATGAGCACCTTCTCCTGCTGGGGAGCACCATGCACCCTGTAGATGACGGGATGGGGAGTCTTCTTGTTCTCCTTGAAGGTCTTGGTCAAATATTTGGCCACCTTGCGGTTGGCAAGCAGCATGAACTCCTCAATGAGACGATGGCTGCCGAGACGCTCTTTCTTCATCACCTCAAGCGGCTCACCCTTGCTGCCAAGTTTGAAACGTACCTCTTCGGTTTCAAAGTCGAGCCCGCCGTGCTTGAAGCGCTTTTCACGCAAAAGAACACTGAGGCGGTCAAGCGCCTGCAACTCATCAATAAACTCACCCTTGCCCTGCTTCAGAATCTCTTCGACATCTTCGTAGGCAAAACGGCGTTTGGAGTGAATAACCGATTTATTGAAATCATACTTGCTCACTTCACCCTCGTCCGTGACGGTCATGAAAACCGAAAATGCCATCCGGTCAACACCAGGGTTGAGACTGCATATCTGTTCGGAAAGGCGTGCGGGCAGCATCGGAATCACCCGATCAACCAAATAGACTGAAGTGGCCCTTTTGAGCGCCTCGCGATCGAGGAGAGAATTTTCAGGCACATAGTGCGATACATCAGCAATATGGACGCCTATCTTATACTGTCCGTCCTCAAGCATCTCAATCGAGAGTGCATCATCAAAATCCTTCGCATCGACAGGGTCAATGGTAAAGACAACCTTGTCGCGAATATCAATACGCCCTTTGAGATCCTCGTCGGTAATTCCCTCACAAATAGAGTTCGCAAAATCAAGCAGCGGCTTCTCGAAGGTTTCGTCAATGCCACGGCTTCGAGCAATGGCGCTCACTTCAACGGCCGAGTCGCCGGCAGTACCCAGAATCTCAAGCACCTTGGCCTGAATCTGCCCCTCTTTGCTGAAATCAAGCTCCCCGACAAGCACCTTCTGGCCATCAACCGCCTTGCGGGCGTTTCTGATTGGCACAATAATTTCAGGAAGCAGCTTGCGGTCATCAGCCTTGAGCACAAACTTGCGGTTCGCCTTGGTCAGTGTACCGACAATGGTGGTGATGCGACGTGAAAGAACCTTCTGAACCGCGCCTTCACAGCGCTGATGGGGGGTAGATTTTGATGAGTAGGTATCCGGCACCTTCGAAACAAGCACCTCAACTTCGTCACCATGAATGGCAAAACCCATATCGCCTGCCTTGATGAAGATATCATCATCGAACCCCTCAACATCAATAAAGCCGTAGCCGTTGGGATGCGTTGTGAGATGGCCGGTATAGCTGTTGACCGTATACTGCTTCTTGCCGGGAAGAGGGAAGGGCTTGGCCTGCTCAAGATGAGCTTCGTAGGTGGCAGCATCCGTGCCCGAGATGCCGTAACAGCGGTTGGAGTCTTTGTCAACGGTTCCCTCCTCCTGCAATTTGTGCAGCACATACCAGAAACCGGGCAACTGTTTTGATTCGGTATACCCAAGAGCCTGTGCCAGCTCTACCGACTTGAAGCGCTCGCCATCATGATCAGCAAAAAAGGTAACAATTTCAGCCCCGAGAGAGCTCTCTCCCCGCCTGAAAAGAAACTCGTTGATAAGAATATGATCATTGGGCTTTACTCTCTCTCCGGTAAACTGCACCGAAGGCCTGTGACCCTTGTTGCCGGAGGGTCTTGATTTTCGTTTAAAACGTTCTCTCGCCACTACATTCAATCGTTTATGTTAGCATTCCCTGTGTATTTTCCGAGGAATCACGCACTGTTGCGCAATACCCCGATCTGTTCAAACAAAACCCCTTCGTGCTTCCGAAAGTTAATAACGTCAGAATACTTCAGCAAAAAATCAGCAAGACAAACGAGGAACACACTTGAAACTCATGATGCTGCAAATGCCACAGAAGAAAAAACCGCTTCGCTGAAAAGAAGGGATTACCGTAAAAATAGGTTAATTTTGCTTTTCAGGGAAGTTCTCACAATTGACAAGGTCTTGAATGAAACTTTAGAATTTTAACATAATGAAAAGTAGCCACAAAACACCCTTGGCAGCGCCAATTTTCATGGTTTTCGCTCTATTTGCCCTTTTTATAACAGCAAAAGAGCTCTCTGCCAAAGCAAATTCGTTTAAAACCATTACAATCGCTACCCGGCAATGGATGGCTGAAAACCTTGCTGCCACCAATTACCGTAACGGCGACCCGATACCACAGGTAGACGACCCTGTGGCGTGGAGCTTGCTCACAACAGGTGCCTGGTGTTATTACGAAAACAGGAGCGAAAACGGCGTTGCCTACGGAAAACTGTACAACTGGTTTGCCGTCAACGACCCAAGAGGGCTTGCGCCTGCAGGGTGGCACGTCGCCTCCGACAACGAATGGGAGGAACTGGTTACGGCCCTTGGAGGAGAAAAAGCGGCAGGCACCAGACTGAAATCAGAGGTACTCTGGAAAAACGCACTGGTCGGCGCCGATAACAGCACCGGATTTACCGCCATTCCTTCAGGATACCGCAGCAGCAATGGCAGTTTCGCTCTTTTTGGCACCAACAGCAGTTTCTGGACATCAACGGAAGACGACGACGATTCCGCATGGTATCGCGAGATGTTCAACAGCTATTCAGCCGTCTACCGCATATCGACCAGCAAAACGCAGGGTTTTGCCGTGAGGTGTGTCAAAGATTGATAATCAGCCCCCCCTTCTGCACAAAATAACCAGCCGGGAATGTTCGTTCTCTGGCTGGTTACTCTCCCCTTAAAACCACCTTCTCGTGCGAAAATAAACCATCATGGCGGCAACAGTAAAACCCATGAATACGAGCAGTGCAAAAAATCCCAACTCCCACTGAAGGCCCGGTATATAACGGAAGTTCATACCATAGAGTCCAGCCAGGAAAGAGAGTGGCATGAAAATAGTGGCGATCGTGGTAAGTACCTTCATGATTTCGTTCATCCGGTTATTGACAATGGCGAGCCAGGTGTCGTACATGCCGAGAACGATATCGCGATAGGTTTCGATGGTTTCGTTGATCAAAATGACGTTGTCGTACACATCCCGAAAAAAAGGCCAGGTTGCTTCATCGTCAATTACCTTGTAATGATCCCGGCTGATGCTGTTGATAATCTCCCGCATCGGCCTTACCGATTTGCGTAAAAGAATAAGCTCTTTTTTCAGGGCATAGATAGCCTCAAAGGTTTCGCGGCCGGATGTTGTGAACAGCTCCTGATCGAGCAGTTCAATACGACCTTCAAGCTCTTCAAGAACGGTAAAATAATTGTCAACAATGGCATCAATAAGCACGTATGCAAGATAGTCTGCCCCCCGTTTTCTTATACCGGTACCGGGACTCTTGATCCGCTCCCGAACCGCATCAAACATGTCTCCCGGTTTTTCCTGAAAAGTAAGGACATAATTTTTCCCGATCACCATGCTCAACTGCTCTTCGACAACATCGCCGGTTGTACCATCAAGTTCAAGCGTTCTGAGCACAAGAAAAAGATAGCTCTCAAAGTCCTCAAGTTTTGAGCGCTGATCGGTATGCAGGATATCTTCAAGGATCAGCGGATGAATACCAAACAGCTTGCCCGTTTCCTCAATCACCGAAACATCATGCAGCCCGTCAATGTTAATCCAGAGAACCCGCTGCTGGTCTTTCCATTCCTCGCATTCAGCAACGCTCTTCACCGGCAGATGAAACTCACGCTCTTCATCGTAACCAAAAACCGTAATGACGCAATTGGCTGTTTTTTGTTCACCAATATGAAGCAATGTCCCTGCTGGCTGCCCTATCGTCCTTGAAAGGTTTCGCATCACCTTTTTCATGGGCTTAGGCGCCGCATGAACCGCCTTTGCATAGTGCCGTCTACTCTTTTTAGCTGTCATAACGTTATATTCAAATCTGTCCCGATCTGGAGTACCATGTTGGCCGATAAGTTTATCCTGAACTTCATCCAATGTATAGGTTTTCATGATTCATTTCGATGTACACTGTTATCCCCCAAACAACGCCAACTGCTGCCCTGACAATACCTGCTTGAACTCGGGAATCAATGCCGCAATCTCCGACGCATCAACGTTCGCCAATTCTCCGGGCTCAAGCTTTCGAAGCCCTCCGCCGTAAACCCGACCCTCTCCCATAAGCTGCTCGGGAGTAATTCGGTTGAGCATTGCCCAGGCTTGACGCAGAATTGAAGCGTCCTGCTCTATGGCTTTGGCCAATTGCGGTTTTGGATACATGGCAAGGTAGACGTTGGCTACCGTTGCTGAGGAGTTGTTCAGGATAAAGCGAAAGGGGCGTCCGCTTTTTGTGTTACTCCTCCCGATATAGGTGCAGACAATCGGGGCTGATGGCCGGTTTTCCTGTGAATACCACGGCGCTCGGTGGCTGCAAAGATAGCCTTCGTGAACTCCTCGTTCTCTCCCTTCCTGCAAATAGTGCTTTATCGCTTTACCATAATTGACATCCATGAATTCGCTCGGTATGAGCCACCCTGCAACTCCGCCGTCAGCCAACCAGGGGTGTGAGAGCCCGAGAAAATGGCAATAGAGCCCGGCAAGGCCACTGAGTTTCATGCCGCTTACCTGTGCTGTACGAGCCTGAAGACGCACTTTATCCTCATTTTGCAGGTGATGATGACGCACGTAAGGCGGATTGCAGATCAGCAGATTGAATTGCCCATCTGGATCTTGAGTAGTAAAATCCGCCAGTTTAATCGTAAAATCTGAATCTCTCCAAAGGAGTGATGCAGGTTCTCCGTAATGGGGATCAATTTCAAAACCAACGGCTCCCGAAATCTTTTTTTCAGAAAACACCTGTTGAAATGCCGAAAAAAACGATCCCGTACCAACGGCAGGGTCGAGCAAACGAATCTTCTCTCCATCAGGGATCAGGGTTGCCGCATAATTCAGAATATCAAGGGCAAGAGCTGTCGGAGTGGCAAATTGGCCAAGGCGATTTCTTTCTGCCTGGGTTTTTCTGGCATCAAGCTCAGCCTGAAGCTTGAGCCGAACCTGCTCAAATCCGTTATGTATCCCGATCATAGTCATATCCCAAAAAAGGCCAAGTCATCAATGCGATGCTCCCAAACCCAATCAATTCCTTCCGCCGCCTCATAACCAAGATATCCGGCATTGAAATAGCCACAAAGAAAAAGGGCGCAATATCGGCTTTCCAGCGAGCTGGCTTGTCGAGATTTACTGGCATACTTATCCTATAATCAATGGAAACGCATGAATCTTTAGACTAAAAGCAAAAAACTGACAATACATTGAAGATAAGACATTCAGCCTGTAAAACAGCTTGCTCATTGGGATGAGAAATGTTGTTCACTTGCTCTGCACCGTGTCATGGCGCCTCATGCACTATGCTGCAGAGGGAATGACCGTTGAACAGTCTTGTACAAAACTTCTTTTCTGCATCGTCGCTCACAATCACTGTTAAACGCGTAAAAACCACTATATTGGGAAAAAAAACGCCATGCAAACCCCTGTAGAAACTCGATATACCACCATGAATTATACGATTGAAAAAGCCTCTTCCGATGATTACGCAGCCATTCTGAACGTCATGGAACCCTGGAACATGCATCATGTGCCTTCGGCAGAAATGGGGGAGCTTGATCTTTCCTGTTTTTTTGTTGCACGCCTTTCCGGTCATGTTGCGGGAGCCGCCGGATATAAATTATTGTCACCAGACCAAGGAAAAACAATGCTTCTCGGCATTCGTCCTGAATTTTCGGGTATGAGAATCGGCAGATCCCTCCAGAATACAATGCTCGACAGCATGTATAACGCGGGAATAAAAATGGTCTTGACCAACGCAGACAGGCCAGCAACCATACTCTGGTACAAAAAGCATTACGGTTACCGCCAGATTGGTACTCTGAAAAAAATATGTGATTTCGGTCTCTCTGATGTCGATCACTGGGTGACACTTGAGATGAATCTTGAAAGGTATATGCTTTCAAAAAATGAGCTATAAGGCATATCGAAAAACCTGTGAGGAACTGAATGACTCTCACTCGCGTTCACCTTATCTACCTCTATTTCAAGGATATACCCGAGAGAAATGGTTCCATCAACAGATATCAGTGAACCGGAGCAAAAAATGCTGGCTGTCCAATGCTGTAATTTCCCTCTGCAGTAATCATCGCCTCAGCAATCGTATCAACAAGAGAGCTTTGTTCAACGGGCTCTCGCAGTAGCTCGGCGGGAGAAGAGCACGGAAGTTCACGAAGTTCCAAGCCGGAACCGGCAACCACAGCCACCCTGCCGTCACAAGAAAGAGAAAAAGCATTAAAAAGAGTTCGTAATAGAACCACTCCAGACTGTTCGCTCTGCCCGGATGGCATTACAAAATGTGAACCAGCAACGACAAGAAGATCAAATCGCTCAAACGGCAGACCGGTGCGCAACACACTTGCATCATTGATAAACAAAAGCATGGCATCAACGCCTTTTTCGCCCATAAGAATTCTGCCTCCGGAATACACGTCAACGACTCCTGCTGTGAGAGTCACCCTACCAATTGAAACACCTTCATGATCTCCCCTTCCTGTGACGAGACCAGCTTCACTCAATCGGTCGGCAACTGCCGCAGCCATATTCCATTCGGGAGGCGCTCCGATAACTACTGCAATCGGAATACGACCGCAGCCCACTACCAGCTTGCGGAGAATCTGCTCATAAAGATGTGCGTAGGTTACTCCCCCCAGATCCGGCCGGGAATTGACTTCGCAGACCACTGCACCACATTCCCTCCAGGAACGGCTGATATCAGGCATCAACAGATCAATTCCTGCCAGGTCAAGCTGTAAGGCGGCGGCGGCGCGAACAGCAAGCAGGCTGTTATCCGGATGAACATGCTCAATGACGTCCACAGGTGTTCCGCCACAAGCCACATTCGCAATACGACGAAGACGAATAAACTCACCTTCTCCGGGAACACTGTTCAAACCAATGCCCGCTTTAAAAAGAAGCGATTTTGCATCATCATCCAGCACTATCCGCCTGAGTGGCGAATGATGACCATCGCCACGACGAGGATCTTTATTGAGGCGGTCAAGCAAAGTCTTCACACTGCTTGTTCCATCACCGATCACACCGCCCGGCACCCGCTCAACAGCCCAGAGCAGCTTTCCCTGAAATACTATTAAACGATGGTCACGCCCCTCATGGTGCTTCTCCACCAGAATCCGGAGCGATTGCTTTTGGGCTCCGGCAAAAGCCTTGCGTATTTCATCCAGCGTTGTCAAACCTGCGGCAACACCCCTGCCGCCATCCTGATCTGCCGGTTTAACAACAACAGGAAAGCCAAGTTCACAGGCAGCCTTTTCAGCACCTTTAACATCCGCTACCATAATATGAAGAGGCACCGGAATTCCCGCACATCGCAATACTTCGGCTGCAAGATGCTTGTTCCGGGCCAAACGGATTCCAATTCCGGAAGTTTGATCAGTAAATGAACTATCCAGCCTTCGCGATCGAGCCCCGTAACCAAACTGATAAACCCCGCCCGCAATTTCAGAACATGGGATTCCTGCCTTAAATGCGGCGCTTAAAAATCGGGGCAGGTTGGTTGAATGTGAGCCCATTTGTGCCAGTTGCTTTACAATGGAGGGGAATTCCTGCGCACAGGCATGAATATTCATCCCGACATATACCCCTTGAAAAAAATTTAAAAGCCAGTAAAAAAAATAACGCGTCACATGGTGAAATGAAAAGAATGTCGGAATCGCAATCATTACAGAGCTGGTTTCCGGATAACTATCAATGATTTTTGCTCTCTCCACAAGAGGAACTCCGGCACTCTCCTGTAATCTGCTCACCCAAAAAAGCAGTGAATTGACAGCATGAACCTGCTCACTACAACCGGAAACAATCGGCGAAGTGACATTATTGCCGGGCGTTTCCTTCAAAAGTGCCGAAAGCGCCTGATCAACCCGATTCAGCCACTCTTGACAATTCCGGGCATGCACAGTCAAATGCACAACCAGCGAGGGATGCCGCAGTCCATAATGAAATCCCTTGATCTCCACTGGTCCCCCAATCACCTCAAATACTGGTAGATTTGCCATATTCTTCAAATCACTTTTCACAATTTGCAATCAACTGGTTTACTACAAAAAAACACTACCACCCCAAAACGCTCAACTCGGTCAGCGAATATAAGCGTTATCCTGTGTTTGCTCCACATTTACAACACTAAAAGCCCTTTTCAAGCATAAAAACCTGTCTCTTCATAAGCCAGTAACCGGAATTACCATAAATCGCACCGATAATACCAAAAAAAAGAACCTTTAACGATATTTTACCGTAAAACCCCACCGCTAAGAATCACTGGAAAACGCGTAAAAACCACTATATTAAGAGAAAGTAGGCCGTACAAGCTCCTTTACAAAAACCGATAGACTACCATGAATTATACGATTGAAAAAGCCTCTCCCGATGATTACGCCGCAATTCTGAGTGTCATGGAACCCTGGAACATGCATCATGTGCCTTCGGCAGAAATGGGGGAGCTTGATCTTTCCTGTTTTTTTGTTGCACGCCTTTCCGGTCATGTTGCGGGAGCAGCCGGATATACACTGTTATCGCCAGGCAAAGGAAAAACAACGCTGCTCGGTATCCGTCCTGAATTTGCGGGTATGGGAATCGGAAAGGCTCTGCAGAATGCGAGACTTGAGGCGATGTACGCGGCGGGAGTCAAGAGTCTTTTGACTAATGCAGACAGGCCTGAAACCATACTCTGGTACAAAAAGCATTACGGTTACCGCCAGATTGGAGTATTGAAAAAAATATGTGATTTCAGCCTCTCTGATGTCGACCACTGGAGCACGCTTGAGATGGATCTTGAGACGTATATGCTTTCAAAACCTGCTCGTGAAGCGTCTCGAAAAGCCTACATCGAATTGAACGATCCCCACCCGCTTTCGCCCTACCCTCCTTTGATTATCAATGCCTGCCTGACAGGAATGGTGCCGACAAAATTCAGTAATCCCCATGTGCCTCTGCATGCGGATGAAATCATTGAAGATGCTATCCGGGTCTTTGACGCTGGCGCAAGGGTTGTTCATCTTCATGCGAGAGATAAACAGGGTGTACCGACTTCACATGCAAAAGAGTATGAAAAAATTATTTCAGGCATCAGAAAAGAGAGGCCTGGAATGGTCTGCTGTGTCACGACATCAGGCAGAAACGGTCAGGGATTTGAGCAACGTGCCGAGGTGCTTCACTTAAGCGGGGAGGCGAAACCGGATATGGCGAGCCTCACACTTGGTTCACTGAATTTTTATACCGGTCCGAGTATAAACTCCATCGAAGTGGTTGAACATCTCGCCCTGACCATGAGAGAGAACAATATCAAGCCTGAGATAGAGGTATTTGAGACAGGAATGATCAATCTGGCAAAATATCTTGAGCGAAATAATCTCATTTCAGGAATAAAATATTTCAACATTCTTTTGGGCAATATCAATACGGCTCCGGCAACCATTGCAAACCTTGCTGTGATGTCAGCATCGCTTCCTGAAAACTCCCTCTGGGCAGGGGCTGGTCTCGGGCAGTTTCAGCTTCCGATGAATGTGGCGGCAATTGTGGCCGGAGGCCATGTACGTGTCGGGATAGAGGATTCGCTCTATTTTGATTACGGCAAGGAGCTTCTTGCCACCAATGAAAATCTTGTCAAAAGAATCGCCCGCATTGCCGAAGAGATGCAGCGTCCTCTTGCGACAATAAAGGAGACAAGAGAGATGATGGGATTACCATATCAGGGTTGATCCTCACAAATCAACAGCACGTTTCACGCAACGCCACTGTTAACCTCTTCTTGCCACGAGGCCTTAATTCCCGGAAAAGGGAGTACCATCTGTGCATGCCGACTATTGACCCAGGAATGCCGAGCTGAAGCTCGGCGCTCCCAGGTGGCACGAAGATGGTGACAACCCCTCATACCAATCCTCCCGAATACCGCAAAAAAATGGCGTAGCAACACTTTTGTGATAAAAAGCGACGCAACCGTACAAAAATGTCTAAAATTTTATTATATTTTTTTATTAAAGCCTTACTTATTTAGGCAAAGAAAGCAAGCCGCTTAAATTTCAGACTGTCGGGCACTTTTTCTGGCAGAATCTCTTGTTTACTGAAGAAATCATCAGAATATGCGCACAGAGAGCCAGAGCGAGCCACATTCCGCCATCAGGCCGTGGATCATTGATACAACGCTCAGAGATGGCGAACAGGCTCCTGGCGTTGTTTTCAGCAGTGCGGAAAAAATTGATATTGCCTCCCTGCTTGCTGATGCTGGTGTCGATGAACTCGAAATTGGCTACCCTGCCATCAGCAGCGACGAGCGGAGCACAATCAGGACAATTGTTACCCAAAAGCTGCCGCTGCGCCTGACCAGTTGGGCGCGGGCAAAATGGCAGGATATTGAGGAGGCGTGCCTCTGCGGCACCGAGGCTGTTCATATCAGTTTTCCTCTCTCCCGGTTATACCTCCAGCTTATGGAGAGGGATTACGCATGGGTAGAAGAGCAGTTGCAGGAGCTCATACCGAGAGCAAAACACTATTTCGACTATGTGAGCGTTGGCGCACAGGATGCCACAAGGGCCGAGCCTGAGCTGCTGAAGCGCTTCATACTTGATGCTGAAGCGTGCGGAGCCGACCGGGTGAGAATTGCCGATACGGTCGGCGTCGCGACACCGTCATCCATAATTGGGCTGGTAGGCCGACTGAAATCAGCAAGCCATACTGCGCTTGAATTTCATGCCCATAATGATCTCGGCATGGCAACTGCCAACGCCTTTACTGCTCTCGAAGCGGGATGCGAGGCGGTCAGTGTGTCGGTCACAGGGCTTGGTGAGCGGGCAGGAAATGCGGCGCTTGAAGAGCTTGCCATAGCGCTGAAGCTCTCGGGAAAGTATGCAACCGGCATTGATACCAGAAAGCTTTCACAGCTCTGCAGGGTGGTAAGCAAGGCGGCAGGAAGAATAATCGAGAATCAAAAACCGGTGGTTGGCAAATCGGCATTCCAGCATGAATCGGGTATTCACTGCGCCGCACTGCTCAAACATCCGCTTTCCTATCAGCCTTTTCTGCCCGATCAGGTTGGTCGTGAGAGGTGCGAAATGGTGATTGGAAAACATTCGGGAAGCGCCTCCCTGCAACATTTTTTTTCAGACAGGGGAATCACCATGACAAGGGGCGAAGCAAACCATCTTCTCACCCTTGTTCGCACTGCGGCCAGTGATAAAAAGCGGGCACTGAAACCGGCAGAAGTTGAAGAGATCTATCACAGCAGCCTTTTCATCAAACAGTGATCATCAGACAACAAGCATCATGCTCATAGCCCAGGAACAGGATCACAGCAGTATCAGTCTGCTTGCTGAAGTCAGCAGGACAATAACCCACGAAAATGACATCAACAAGGTGTTACGACTTGTTCTTTTCATCATGTCGGAGAACATGGATATGCTCAGAGGCATGATCACCATTCTTAACCGCGACAGCGGCGAAATTGTGATTAACGAATCATTCGGACTGACCGAAAAAGAGAAAGAGAGGGGGCGTTACCAGATCGGCGAAGGTGTGATCGGCCAGGTGGTGAAAAGCGGAAAAGCGCTCATTGTGCCCTGCATCAATGACGAGCCACTCTTTCTCGATCGCACCCGGTCACGAAGCAAGGCAAAAAAAGAGAGCCTCTGTTTCATCTGTATTCCAATCAAGGCGGGCACAGAAATTGTGGGTACCCTGAGCGCTGACCGTCAACTGGAGCCCGCAGTGAGCAACGGGCAGAGCAAAAAAGCAAAAGCGGGAGAGATGCAGCGAGAGATGCTCCAGCACTATGTTGACCAGCTCTCAATCATCGCCTCCATGATTTCACAAGCCGTACGCATCAAACAGCTTGCACACGAAGAGAACGAAAAAAAACCACAGGATAGCTCCATCAGAGGGATACCTCCACTGCGACCGACTCATGGAGCTGAAAAGCAGGAGGAAGAGGGTATTTCAGAAGCCGAGCGCCCGGCAAATATTATCGGCAACACAAAGCCAATGATGTCGCTCTATAAAATGATCGACAAGATCGCAAAAACCAATGCTACCACCCTTGTGCTCGGAGAGAGCGGGGTTGGAAAAGAGCTGGTGGCCAGTGCCATTCACTTTAAAAGCCAACGGTTCGACCGTTCATTTATCAAATTCAACTGCGCTGCATTGCCGGAAAGCATTGTCGAAAGCGAGCTTTTCGGACATGAAAAAGGGGCCTTCACCGGAGCATCGGCGACCAGGCAGGGAAGGTTTGAACTTGCCCATACCGGTACCATCTTTCTTGATGAAGTGGGCGAACTCAGCCTCGCCGTTCAGGCAAAACTGCTCCGAATTATACAGGAGAAGGAGTTTGAGCGTGTTGGAGGCTCCAAAACCATCAAGGTTGATGTGCGGGTCATTGCCGCAACAAACCGCAATCTTGAAGAGTTGATACGCAACGGGCTTTTCCGCGAAGACCTCTATTACCGGTTAAATATTTTTCCAATAACCGTTCCCCCGCTTCGCGAACGCAAGACCGACATCTTGCTGCTTGCCGATTATTTTGTGGAAAAATACAACGCGGCAAACCAGAAGGGAATCAGGCGAATCTCTACAACCTCAATCGACATGCTGATGCGCTACCACTGGCCAGGCAACGTCCGAGAATTACAAAACTGCATCGAGCGGGCGGTCATTTTGAGTGAAGATAACGTGATCCATGGCTACCATCTTCCGCCGACACTCCAGACAGCCGAATCGAGCGGGACGCCCTATACGGGATCGTTGCAGCAGAAACTTGATGCGATAGAAAAAGAGATGATTATGGAGGCACTCAAACGCACCAAAGGCAACATGACGCGTGCTGCCGTACAGCTTGGTCTTTCAGACAGGATCATGGGGCTCAGGATAAAAAAATTCGATATCGACTACCGGAAATTTCGGCCCTGACCTAAAAAAAAGCAGAGCGGGAAGCAAGGGTGATGACCACTTGCTACCCGCTCTGCTAACATACCGACTGACTCCTTAAACAACAACTACTGATCTGAAGCGGATCATCTGCTTGGCACAGCTCTTTATACCAAAATCAGGTCGTATAAAGGCCCTTGTACTTTTCAAGGTTTTCAAGAATCTCTCCGGCCCCCTTTACCACAATTGTCTGCGGCTCTTCACAAACATGGACAGGAACATTGGTCTCCTTATGGATTTTTTTGTCAATGCCCTTGATGAGCGCTCCTCCTCCAACAAGAAAGAGACCGCGATCAAAAATGTCTACAGAAATTTCCGGTTTGGTCACCAACGCTTCAAGACTTTTTTTAATCGACGTGACAATCTGATTAAGAGGAGTAGCAATAACCTCCCTGATAATTTCTGAGCTGAGCGTTCTTACTTCAGGAAGACCGGACTCAAGGCAGATACCCCTGACATCCATCGTCAGCTCTTTATCAAGCTTGTAGGCCGAACCAATGGTTACCTTGATATTTTCGACAGTAAGTTCACCGACAGCCATGTTATACTCCTCACGAAGATGACGGCTGATCAGGTTATTCATATCCGCTCCGGCAACCTTGACACATTCGCCGGAAGCTATGCCGCTGAGTGACATGACTGCAATTTCCGTTGTACCACCCCCGATATCAACAACCATGTTGCCCATAGGCTCCCGAACTTCAAGACCAAGGCCGATAGCCGCTGCCATGGCGTTTGTTACCAGATAGACTTTTCTGGCGCCAACATGCTGTGCAAAATCGCGCACAGCCCTTTTTTCAACAGGAGTAATCCCCGAAGGAATACTGATAACCATGCGGTTGATGCCGTATGAATAACGCGTTTTCGTCCTGTTGATCAGCCCTCTTATCAGCTCCTGCATCGCCTGATAGTCACCAATCGCACCATTGAAGAGCGGCCTGACTGTAACAATACCGGTATGAATTTTATCACTCATAATCAGCGCATCCTGCCCTATGGCAAGGACCTTTCCGGTATTGAATTCCCGGGCAACAATTGACGGCTCGTTTAAAACAATCCCCAAGCCGTGGATAAAAATCAACGTATTCGTTGTTCCGAAATCAATAGCAATATCCCTGTACAGATTACTGAACAAACTCATTTTTACCTGATTCTCTTGTGATTTACAAAAATAAAAACTGACTTGACAATTTAAGCGATTTAAAGCGTAATGCAAATACAATTATTATCAATCACATTATCTACCCAAAGAACTCAATACTTGACCAAAAATTCAGTGTTGGCAAAAAAGCCAAACAAATCTACAGAAGCGACACACTCCCCGTCTATTTCGGCATACCGGCAAGGCAATGACCAATACGTTCAATCTCCTCGACACTCAACCGGAACTCCCCCGCCCCCACAATCCCCTCAACCTGCGCCGCATTGCGCCCGCCAACAATAGCACCGGTCACGGCGGGATTGCGCAACGTCCAGGCAATGGCAACCTCTCCGGCAGAACGTCCATGAGGTGCTCCAATTTGTTTCAGCAGTTCAACCAACTCAAGGTTCAGAGAAAGACGCGGCTCCTGAAACTCCTTGTTCTGACGGCGCCAGTCATCCGGCGAAAAGTTTGCAGCCCGTTCACGGGTCATCGCTCCGCTCAACATGCCGGAGAGCATCGGAGAGTAGACAATAACGCCAATACTCTGCTCAAGGCAAAACGGCAGAATCTCTTTTTCAACGGCAGGGCGCAACATTGAGTAGGGCGGCTGCAAAGAGGCGACAGGCGC
>CAIQGA010000133.1 GCA_903871235.1 uncultured Chlorobiaceae bacterium | reverse complement strand
TTCCCACCGAGCTGCCACGCAAGTTCACCCCATAGCGTACGCACCACCGTCCCGTCACCCTTCACCACAGGATTGCCCGGAGAGATCTTGTTACCCACCAGCACAACACGGTTCACCTTCGGCACGCTGCTCACACCGGTGGCGGAGAGAATAGTATCAACGCCCGCCAGCTCAGTCGGTGGAACTCCGGAAAAAAGGTGGTAGAGCGCCAGCATCGAATGGGTTTTGCCGCCACCAAAGTTGGTCTGCAACTGTACCACCGGATCACCACCCCCCTGTGTCATGCGTCGCACGGCACCAATCAGCATCTCCTTCAAACTTTCGGTCAGATAAGTACGGCGGAAAAACTCAACCGGGTCACGATACTCATCGGTACCTTCACCAAGATGCACCTGCCAGAGGTCGGCGGCAAACTCAGCCTGCTGGTAACGGCCACTGGCCACATCGTCATGCGGCATAACTACCTCCCGCCACGGCTTGAGCATACCGGTCACCCCGGTTTCGAGCGCAATACCAGACGATTTTCTGCGCTCTCCCCGCGCCTGCTCATCAAAGCGGAGACGCAGCAACTCCATCTTCGCCCTCTCCACCTCATCACCCTCCGGTGCAGAGATAGCAGCAAGCAAGCGGCCAATGGAGTCCAATGCGCGATAGGCATCATCGCTGGAAAAAAGTTCCTGATGGGCCCATTTGTTGCGGCAGTCACGAATTTCCGACACAAGGCTACGTTCAGAAAAACCCAGTGTATTGCGGAACACGTCGTTCCATAAATCCCACATCAGTTTCAAGAGAGCAGCAACATCCCAACTTCCAATCCCCTTATTTGCAAGAATTGGATCATCAGCATAAGCTTTAATCTGTGGCATGGTAAGTAACCTTGAATCTATAGCAGCATTAACTTCGCGTTCAACAAAGGGCGATAAGCCTGCTTTCAGTTGTGCCAGTGCCTTGCCGACACGTTCGTGATTGGTGAGGGCCATGGTTTACTTTTGATCAAACAAGTTATAGGTATCGGACGCAACGGCAGAGGGTTTTTCCTGGGCCAGACGGGTAATCTCCGGCCAGCTCTGTACCAGACCATTGTAGCTCATCGCTTCATTGGCCCGCTTTTTACGTTCGCAGAGGGTGTAGAGGCGATAACAGAGTTCACGGGCAATCTCGGCCTGGCTTCCAAGCTTGGCCACCAGATCCGCCGCAGCACTTTCACCGCTGACTTCGAGCACACGGATCAATTGATGAACCATCTCCCAGACGGTCAGACGCGCATCGGTGACCGGATTCCAATCGGCAGGCAGTTCAGCGGGTTTCAGCAGACGCACTTTGCCCGCTTTGGAAAGAATGATGCCTGCTTCAACCAACCCCTGTACAGCGGTGTTTTTGGACTTGGAGAGCTGTTCGGCAATACCGTAATCGCCATCGTTGAAACCCATCTGCTCAAACCAGGTGAGCGCCCAACGGGTGTCGACATCGAAATCGCCCTCCTGCTCAGCCAGCGATTCGTCGAGCACCTGATTAATCAGAGCCAGTGCGGCACGTACCGGAACAGGTTTACCGTCGGCATCAAGGACTTTTGCATAACGGGTATAGATCGCCATGCCGGGACCAATGGCCGCCTGCGCAAGATCTACAGGCGCAATGTTGCCGCTTTGCAGCTTTACCAAAGCCGCAGGAAGGTTATCCTCAAGCCGCGCACGAATTTCCTCTCGGCGGGCTGATGAGAGTTCTTTCCGTTGTTTCTCCTGTTCAAGTTGTTCACGTTCTTCGCGGGAAGGCCCTTTGAGCGCGGCAACGAAGTCACGGCGGGTTGCAGTGGGTGCATTATCCGAGCGTTTACGGCAAACGAGTATAATACTTGAAGCAAGTGCGTTAGTGCCAGAGCCAATCATGCGATTACTCAATTCCGTGCGCATCGGCCAGGTGCCGCTGATGGCGAATCCAGCTTCGATCACCGCAGCAAGGAAGGTGTCCCAGCCAGTGTTGGTTGTTCCGTCACCTCCATCACTTTCCGCCTGCTTGAAAGCGTAGTAAATGGTCACTGGAAAGGCTGGATGCGCCTGTTCAGCAAGGCGATGCATTGCTTTGGTCATACCATTGAGGAAGAAGCTCTCTGCTTTTGCTTTGCTGCCGTGACGGTAGGGCGTCGCCACCAACTCCTCAGCCTTGGGCACTGTGAGCGTAGCGAATAGGTCTGGAAAAACAGTTTTCAACGAACGACGCAACCAGACATAAAAGAAATCGGAAAGGTCGGCATAACCAATATTGTCGTAGTAGGGTGGATCGGTCGAAACGATGCGATCAGATGAAATATCTTGGGTCTGTGCCGCACCTTGTGTAACAAACCCTTGAGCCTGCGCAGGAAACATGCATAATGCTTTCTGTGACCATTCGATGCCACTCGAAACATTTCCTGAAGAGTCGGAAAAAATATTTGTTTCAACATAATCCCAAGACATCGGAATCGCTTGCCGTCCAAACGTATTGCGTATTAGCTCTTTACTTGAATGCCAAGTACAAACTGTTGACCAGTAGTCAGCTGCTTTATCAATTGAAAATCCTAAATACACCGCCACAGCATCGGCATAAGCAGTGGCACCAATGCCCATTTCTGCGAGAGATTGGCTATCGTCTGGTAAACCAGCCTGAATCGCATCAAGCTTCACACGCTCGCGTGCTTTCTGCACCAGATCGGAGAAGGTTGTCAGCGCCACAAGCTGGCGGGAAGTGAAGAGATCACGATACTTCATAAGGCCATAAAGCTGAGTCCGAATATCCCGAGGATTATGGTTTATATCCATATCGGGGACCCAATCTGGAAGCGCGCTAACTGCAATAACTTCTTGAGACTGTGTTGGTGAAAGATATACACGTCCACGATCACCTTCCGCAACAATTGCCATCAAGCGCGAACCCATCGTACCAAGCACACCTGATTCTCGGATGTAACTCACGGGAATAGGACTTCCCGAAACGATACATCGAAAATGACCACCGCGACCAACTTTTGTGCCGTTCTTCGTCCCATCAACATCTTTAGGCTTTCCCACCTTCACCGTAAAACGATAACCACCATCCTCAATCACCGGATCAACATAAGCCTCCTTGCCCGCTTTGGTGGAGAGCATAAAGGTTGAAACCAACGGCACATCAACGTTGGCAAAAGCAGGGTTGGGACTTTTTACCGTACGAGCCCAGAGCCAGGCAATGACGGTGAGCTTCCGTCCAACATATTTTTTCAGGTCAGGCCGCTCTTCAGCCATTGCTGCCGTAACTTCAATCTTTGGATAGAGGTGACCGATGCGCTTCTCCGCTTCATTACGCATCCACTGGCCGTAGTAGCGCACATCCTCCGCCAAGCCTTGGGCACCTTTCCATTCCCGCCCCATTTTTCCAGCATTTGATTTTTGCTGCCACTCGGGATTAACCGGTTGCTTCCCCGCGAACTTCGGCGGAATCTCAATCATCGCCTTGTTGATCAGCACGGCGACCGGATTCAGGTCGCTGGCGTAGCTCTCCAACCCAAGTCGCTGCGCTTCCAGCGGCAGTGCTCCACCTCCGGCAAAGGGGTCGTGAAAGGCTGGCAGTTTGTAACGGTCAAACAGCTCTTTTGCTCGCGGATGATCAGCATTCTCGGCGCAGGTGTAGCGCCAGCTCTGCCAGATCTCCTCACGAGCTTGCTGCAACACCGTTTCGTTGGTAGTGTTCTCCCATTTTACCAACTCCTCAATAATACGAAAGAGCCGTTGACGCTCTTTCTCCTGCTTTTTCTCGGTAGGGAAAATATCGGGATGGGCTGAAGGGTCATCCACCATCTGGGCAAAAATCACCGCCCGTGCCGCAGCCAGAGGGCGCCGCGCCCACCACAAATGAAGCGTCGAAGGGTGCCCATGACGAATTGATTTTTCACGTGCACTGGCAACGTTGATCGCTTCAAGCGG
Organism: uncultured Chlorobiaceae bacterium; assembly: GCA_903871235.1. Classification (GTDB taxonomy): domain Bacteria; phylum Bacteroidota; class Chlorobiia; order Chlorobiales; family Chlorobiaceae; genus Chlorobium. The sequence continues at coordinate 5,808 of CAIQGA010000133.1, read as the reverse complement.
CAGCGCAACTTCTATGAGTTTTTTCTTGTATATCATGGTTCCAATATCGCTTTCGAGAGCGAGTAAAACTGTTTCAAATGGCCGTTGGTGTCAGGCTGAAGATACTCTTTGCAAAGCCAGCTCACTATGTCAGGGTCAGGCTCTTCACCCAAAGAGTCTCCAAGGAGCTGCTCAAACTGATGGTCTGCGCCAAGCAGTTTGATATGCTCGCGGCGTACTGTGGTGAGCACCGCCGGACTGTGCGTCGAAACAATGAGCTGGGTGTTTGGAAAAGCTGCCCGAAGAGCAGGAATGACCTTCTGCTGCCATCGAGGATGAAGATGCAGCTCAATCTCATCGATAAGAAGAATTCCTGGAGCTTCAAGCGGGTTTGGCCAGTTTGGATTGGCCTGTGCCAGCCGACGCGCAAAGTCGAGCACCAGTGCAAGCAGGTTACGATAACCGTCGCTCAGTTGCGCCAGCTCGAATGCTCGGGAGCTGCCATCGAATTCCCGGATTTCAACCATCAATCGCGGTGGGCTACCATCAAAATAGACTCGCTCAAACCCCTCGATGTTGAGTTTCAATGCCTGACGCACTGCACGCAAGTCCGCAAACTCCCTGCTATCGCCATTCTGGACGTTTACATTGGCACGAAGTTCGGCGTTCTCACGCAGGTAGAACCACTGGCACATAGCCGTAAAATTGGCGCCAGCATCAAGAGCGCTGACGAATGCCTTATCTCTGGCAAGATCAAGCTTGAAGATATCTCCAAGTTCCGGCATTCCACCCATCCTTCTGGTTGCACGGTAGTAGGCCACAACGGGCAAAGGAATAAGCGCTTGCGGACTTTTGCCGATTTCCAGCCAGAGTGCTTTCACATATCGATGAAGTTCAGAGACTCTTTCCGAAGCGCTGGTGTCGTAAATGAACGTGGAAGGAATACGATAAACAATGTGATCTGTCCACTCCAGCAGGGCGTTTTGTCCGTCAGGTGTTTTTCCTGTGAAATCTTCGACTGGATAGTAATCCGTTACCCCTGCACTGATCTGTACGAATTGCTTGCGCCCGGCAAAAGGCTCACCAATTGAGGGTGTGATGGTAATATCCGTAGCCTGAAGTGCAGCCCCCTGCATTTTTCGCTGGCTCTTGCCTCCCCCACCATTTGCTGCGACTATTTCATACAGCGCAATAGCAATGGCATCAAGAATGCTGCTTTTTCCTGCACCATTAGCACCAACAAAGACATTGATGTCGGGGTGAAGCTTGACAGCAAGCGATTCAAAGCAACGAAACCAGGTTATGTCGATTTTCGCAAGTTTCATGTCCTAACTCGATTCCCCGACCGTAGTCGGATTAAGTTTACCTTCGATATATCCAACGAACCTCAGGGCTTGACGGTAAAGTTTGTAAATTTCCTCTGATGTCTTTTCAAGAAGATAGGCCGCAAAATTCTCATGCACCAAGAGGTTTCGCAGATCACCAAGCTCCAGAAAAGCAGCAACAGCTTCAGAAAGATCAACTGCCTTCAGTTTTTTTTGTTCTTCATACAACGAATCAATGACGGTCTCTTCTGTGCTTGGCATTTTTTTATCCATGAAGAATTACATGTGATCTTTCGAGCCTTTTAGCCACATTTGTCGAGCTTGCTGTATCAAACCGTGCTGCACTGACAAATTCCTGATCCATTTTGAGATATTGCAACTTTTCAGGACTTAAGACCGGCAAATCAAGCGTATTATTGGAAAACGCCGCTATGCATTGTGAGGCAAAGACAGAGTCAACAAAAGAGATATTTACCCTCTCTTCATTAGCCCTGAAGAATGCATTTTCCGGCAAAAAAGAGCAGGAAACAAGAAATGCATTGAAAAGTTTTTCCAGATAATCAACCTTCTCTTTTGAAAGGGATTCTGCCCTTTTTGATGTAAGATTCAAAAATCTTGTCATTGATGGCTTGTATTCAGCTCCACACATCATCATGGCATAGGCACGCAAGAGAATTTCGATGTCTTTCATGTGCAAGTCAGGCTCTGCCAATCCCAGGAGTTTCCGCCAACGAGGATCCAGGTTTATGCGGTAGAGCATCTCATAGAAATATGAGTGATAGAGGCTTGTCCTGATTTCTTGTGGTTTTAGATTGACCCCGCCAGTATTCAGACGATTAAATATTTCATAAATTGACGACACATCACCCTCTTTAGAATCAGGAAGATTTTGCTTGATGATGATATTTCGAACCGTGCGAAGATCAAACGTACTCTTTAATTCTCCAAGTGTTCCATAATTGAGCTTGTTCCGTCGATTTGGCCGATCCGGCAAACGCTCGGTAAGCTGAAGGTTGAACTTTATGAAATAAGCATCATCCTGCAGTACCTCATCTGGTATATTTCCCTTTTCGTCAAAGATTCTTCGAAGCTCAATACGTTTTTCCTTTCTTGGAAAGCGCTGTTTGATGAAGTAGTAAATTGTCATTAAACGCTGCTGACCATCAATCACCAAAAACTTGTTACGCGACTCCTCATAAAGAAAAATCTGGGGAATCGGCAAGCCTATAAGAATTGATTCAATCAGCTTGGATGCTCTCTTTATATCCCAGACGTAGTTTCGCTGAAATCCAGGGATCTTAACCGCACCAGACTCTATGAAGCTGAACATGGTTGACATGTTGAAGTCATTTGGCGACGCAGTAATATCGTATTCCCTTATCTGAGAGTCCTCAACCTCACCGGATTCATCTTCAAACCAGTTATCAGTTCCATTAACTATTTCATCTTCACTTTGCATTTGAATCTCCAATAGGACAGTTGACGTTTCCATTATTACTTGTTCACCTAACCACTTTAAGCAAAAAAAGATACGATAGTGATACCAATTGTCTCAACAGTGTTGCGACTTTTTCATCACCCCGACAAATTACCACATTTTGTGCCAGTTTCTGTTCCTGCTCACGGGCAATTCAAACAGGTTCATGATGGAAGCTCTCCTTTGGCAAGAAGGTCGGTGAAGATATAGTTGACGCTGCAAACCCCAAAATCGGGTTCCCGATTGAAGGGTTTTTTAATGTAATGCACCTTGTGCGTTTCGGCATCAAGAAACTCGACAATGGCAAGAATAAAGTCGTCAGGCTTGTTGAGAGAATAGAGAATCTCGTTGCGGGTAACGGTGATGGTTGGGGCACCGGAAACGCGCCCCTTCACTTCAATAAAACGCAGTTTGCCTGTAGCGGGAATGCGACTTTCGATGTCGTAGCCAAGCTTTTCAAGTTCCCGATCGGTGGGGTCAAAACCGAGAGTGCGCTCGATCTCCATGATGATTGCTCGTGCGCGGGCAGCGCTCGCCTGGGTGTCGGTCGGGGTGCTGGCCACGGGTTCGGAGTGGCCCGCCATGGCGTGAATGAGGCCAATCGGCACTACCAACATGCCGCCAAGCACCACGGGTGGTAGTGGTGAAAGCTGGGATTCAAGTCGTAACTCTTCGAGCCTTTTATGCATGCGCCCTTGCAGCAGGTCGGCGCGCTTTCGCGCTTCGCCGGAGTTGAGTCGGGCATTGGGTTTTCCTGAACGCTCTTGCAGCTTCAGCTCTTCGGAGCGGTGATCCCAGTAGGTAATCTCCTTGGTCAGCCGATCTTTTACGGCTGCCTCGGTTTTGGCTATCAGTTCGAGTTTACGGCCTTTGATTTCTGCAAGATGGTCAGGGACGACGTGGGTGATGGCGTAACCCTGTGCACTTTGCTCCAACTCCCGGGTAATCCATTGACATTCTGGGCGGTTGAGCAGAGCGTCAACATCAGGCTCGCCTGCAGCAAGAGGCCGGAAATCGAGATAGGGCGCGTAGTGAAGGTGACGAACGGTCGCCTGGTCGTCCAACTCGACATACATCAGGCGTCTGGAAACAATGCGGCGACTGCCGTCGCGGTTAACGCCAGCGTCCTGAATGGCGTGTTCCAGATAAAAGAGCACTTTTGGCTTGATTTCGGGGTCACGTTCATCAACCAGCACCGTACCTCGTTTGAGAAGATCGCGATGCCGCTCCAACGTCAGATCGATGACCGAGTCAAGCAGCGGATGACCGGGACAGAGGAATGCGGCCAGCGGTTCTCCCTGCGGTGCAATCAGGGTTTTCTCGAAAGCGATGCGCTCGTAGCGCGTCAGCACCGGTTCACCGATACCGATGAGGCGGTCACGATTTCTGACCGGAGCGGGAACATGGGTGATCTCGAATCGGCGAGGCTCACGCTGCCGGGCATTGCCGCCAAGGAGTTTAAATGCTTCAAGAAAAAACGATTCAACATAATGTGGCTGCAACCGGCGAGCATCGGCACGTTCCATATCGGCACGGATGCGCTGCACGTTGGTTGAATCCATAGCGTCATGAACCAGCATTCTCTCTTCGAGCAGGGCTTGCAGGTGGCTGCTGTCGAGTGCGGTATCGAGTACTGTGGTTAGAAATGCTTTGGTTTCGGGTTTTTCGCCATAACGGATAGCCTCGATAAGCAGGTCACGCAACGACATGTGCTTGCCGTATGCCTCGAAGGCGAGTTTACCCAGCACGTCAAAAACCTGACCGCCCAAAGTCTGTCGTGCCTGTTCCAGCTTTTCAAGCAGCCTGCGATAGACATCACCCTCGCGGGTGTCGTCGGCGACCAGATTCCAGAGGTAGCAAACTTCGGTTTGGCCAATACGGTGGATACGCCCGAAGCGTTGTTCCAGCCGGTTCGGGTTCCAGGGCAGGTCGTAGTTGACCATCAGGTGAGATCGTTGCAGGTTGATGCCTTCACCCGCCGCATCGGTTGCAAGGAGCACTTGAACGGTTGGGTCGTGTTTGAAGGCTTCCTGAACCGCGAGACGATTTTCTCTGCTTGTACCACCATGAATAATGACCACAGCCTCCTTGCGGCCCAGAAACCCGGTGATGCGTTTTTCCAGATAGTTGAGCGTGTCGCGATGCTCGGTAAAGATAATCAGCTTCTGGTGCAGCGAAGGCTTTGGAGGCGGAATCGGGCCTGCTCCGTAAGGAACTTCCGGTTCAACCACCTGACCAGACTGCTGTGGGGTAGTGAAGATTTCACCCAGCAAACTTGAGAGTTCAGCCCATTTGGTATCTGTGCCACTACTGCGAACCCTCAATGCACTCGCTTCGAGTTCCTTGAGGGTTTCGATTTCACTTCGCAGTTCAGCGATTGAGTGTGCTGCGGTAGCCTGGTCGAGGATCTCTTCCTCAAGGGCTTCCACTTCGTTTTCTGGTGCATCATCAAGATCATCAATATCTTCGCTGTCGAGTGCTGGTGATAAAAGCGAGGGGTTCTGTGCAACCTGACCGGCACGATGGAGCAGTTCAAGTTCTCGCAGACGGCTTTCAAGTTTTTCCTTGCGACGGCGCAACGATTGATAAATAGCCTCCGGAGATGATGCAAGCCTCCGTTGCAGAATAGTTAATGCAAAGCCTACCGTACCTGCTCGCTTGTTATTTTCCAACGCCTCAGCGCGATTGAACTCTTCGCGAACATAGCTCGTGACGGCTTTGTAGAGCGCTTCCTCCTGAGGAGACAGATGGTAAGGAAGTGTGTAGGCAATGCGCTCAGGGAAGAGTGGTGTGCCGTCGAACTTCCGCAAATTTTCCTTGACCATCCGACGCATCAAGTCGGAAACGTCGGACGAATGCACACCGTCACGGAACCTCCCCTCAAAACGATCACCATCAAGCAGTGCCATAAAAAGCTGAAAGTCAGCCTCCTTGCCATTATGCGGTGTCGCCGTCATTAACAGAAAATGACGCGTCAAGGTCGAGAGCAGTTGCCCAAGGCGGTAGCGTTTGGTGTATTTGGTTTCA
>CAIQGA010000132.1 GCA_903871235.1 uncultured Chlorobiaceae bacterium | reverse complement strand
TATATTTCATTTTTATGTTCCGATTAATCTCTCCGAATAACCACTTTTTTTGTGGTAATGGAAATCTATATGCGATAAAATTGATAGCTGGGATTAATTGATAAGATGTTGTTTTGCATTTCCAAATCTGGAATTGCTGGCAGATGGTGCAAAGCGTGCGGCCATAAAGGAGGCTGATGGTATAAAGCAGGCTAATATTTTAAAAGCAGAAGGAGAGGCTCAAGCTATTAAATTAGTTAATGAAGCTGCGGAAAAATATTTTATAGGTAATGCCCAAAAGCTTCGTCAATTAGAGATGGTGGAGAAATCGCTGAAAGATAATACTAAAGTAGTTATCACTAAAGATGGAATTAGCCCGAATATTTTTATTGGTGATTTACCAATAGTAGGGGGTAAATAACAATAGGGAGAGTGCTATTTTTTTTGTAAACAACGATTGAGAGGTAATAAAAATGCCTTGAAAACGTTTGGATAGCGACTGTTTTTTGAGATGATATTGTGGGTGACCAGGATAATAAAAAAAATAAAACTGTTATCTCCTGAGCGCCTCGCAAGAATTGATTCCGTAATAAAAAAAGGCCAGATATCAAGGAATCGGGCTTGGATGACTGGAGATTACGGAGCGACTTGTTATTGACCGCTTAGCCATTTCATTTCCTTGTGTAAAAAAAATTGATAAAACGATTTTTTTAAGGGGTAGAGTTGTATTCTAAGGGATACAATGGCCGAATCAGCAGCATATTCTATGATTGAAGTCCAACAAACGGAAGCTTTTTCAAAATGGTTGTCAAAACTTCGGGATCGGAGTGCCAAAGCTCGAATTCTTGTTCGAATTGATCGGTTTAGGCTTGACAGGTGATGCCAAGTTTGTTGGGGGTTCCGTGTCAGAACTCAGAATCGATTACGGCCCGGGTTACCGGGTCTATTACACTTGGCGCGGGCGTGAACTTGTCTTGCTTTTGGCCGGTGGAGATAAAGGTACACAGATTCGTGATATTCAGAAAGCAAGGTTATTGCTCGCAAATCTTGAAACAGGGGAGATCCAATGAAAACGAAAACAAGAGTCTATGATGCGGCGAAGTATCTTGCAACTGAGGATGAGATGGCTGCATATCTTGACGCGGCACTTGAAGATGGAGAACCTTCACTGGTCGTTCAAGCCTTGGGAAGCATAGCGAAAGCGAGAGGAATGTCTCAAATAGCGCGTGAAACAGGTCTTGGGAGGGAGAGTTTGTACAAGGCACTTTCTATAGGTAGAAATCCTGAATTTGCAACGGTTCTTAAAGTTGTTCGTGCTTTAGGTTTTCGTTTACATGCGGAAACAGCGAAGAGATAAAGCTGTATCATTTTTGTCATCAGTAGATTATCTTTGCCTTATGTTTCAAGCTGGTCGCAGAAGAGGTTTTGCATACATTTTCTTACCACAGAGCGCTCCTATGAACTGGATCTATCTCATAATCGCGATTATTTCGGAGGTTGTGGCAACCTCTGCATTGAAGGCTTCAGAGGGATTTACCCGCCTGAGTTGGTCGATCGTGGTTGTTGCCGGGTATGGACTGGCGTTTTTTTTTCTCTCGCTGACACTTCGAACGATTCCTGTTGGCATTGCCTATGCGGTCTGGTCGGGCGTCGGAGTTGTGCTCATATCATTGGCTGGATGGATTTTCTACCGCCAGCCGCTTGACACTGCGGCCATTGTCGGGATTGTCCTTATTACTGCCGGGGTCATCGTCCTCAACGTTTTTTCAAAATCGGCAGCGCACTGATTCACAAGCAGCCGCAATTTACTCCTGTGCCCTATTAATTTTCGCAAGAATGGTCTCCTTTTTACGAATCAGGCAAATCACTCTCACAATGTGAGTCAGCTTGTTATAACCAAAGGGAAGGTTGTTGTTTTTGTACTGCTGAAGGTTTTACCCATGCTCAATATTACTACAATGCGAAAGGTCGTACCCTATTTTGTTCTTTTGTTTTGTCTTGCCTTGACCGTCTTCATTTGGCGGTTTTCCATCGATTTTAATCGAGCAAGCGCGCAGGAGAGATACCGATTTCGTACCGATCAGATCACATCGGTTATTACCAAAAGAGTTGAAGATTACGCTACGGTTCTGCGGGGAGGTGCCGCGCTCTTTGCCGCTTCCAATGAGGTTACACGGACTGAATGGCGAACGTATGTCGAACACTTGAGAGTTAGCAAGACTTTTCCCGGTATACAGGGGCTTGGTTTTTCCAAGGTTATTCAGCCAGCGGAACTGGCGCAACACATTCAGCAGATTCGGGCCGAGGGATTTCCTTCTTATACGGTGCGCCCTCCGGGTGAACGCGACGTGTACACATCTATCATTTTTCTTGAGCCTTTTGATGTGCGCAACCAGCGTGCCTTTGGCTATGATATGTTTTCCGAGCCAGTGCGCCGCGTTACCATGGAGCATGCACGGGATACCGACACTCCCTCGATCTCAGGACAGGTGAAGTTGGTTCAGGAAATCGGGCAAGATGTTCAGGCCGGTTTTCTGATGTATGTCCCCGTTTACAGGGTTGGCATGTCGATAGAGAGCGTGGAAGAACGGCGCGCAGCGATCCAGGGATACGTCTACAGTCCCTTTCGCGTCGGCAATCTCATGCGGGGAATTTTTTCGACTCCTGTGAGCGATATTGACATTAAAATCTACGATGGCACAGAGCTCTCCAAGTCAAGCATGATGTATCACAACAGTGACTTGTCTGTCGTATTGAATGAGAAGGTCACGCCGCTCTTTTCCAGCCGAAAAATTATCAATCTTTACGGTCATCAATGGACTCTGGCTTTTACGACCCTCTCACCTTTCGAGTCTACCGTTGAACAATTCCAATCGTGGGGTATTTTGTTTGCCGGGATCGTTATCAGCGTTCTTGCATTCCTTTTCATTCGAACACAGGAACATACACGTGAGCATGCGCTTGCTTTGGCGCAAGAGATGACCGCCGCTTTGCGGAAGAGGGAAGAAGAACTCTGCAACAGCGAGGCTATGTGGCATGGATTAGTCAACGCTAATCCGGAATCCGTCTTTCTGATAGATCCCACTGGTCTGATTTTGGCGGCGAATGAGACTATTGCGCAACGCCTGAGCCAGGATGTTCAAGGGATGGTTGGCGTGAATATATTTGATCTTTTGCCGCCAACAGTAGCAATCGAACGAAAAGCGCGTGTTGACCAAGTGGTCGCTTCGGGCAAGCCGATCCGATTTGAAGATATCCGTGGCGGAAGATACATTGACAATTATATCCAGCCGATCTTTGACAGTGAGGGCAAGTTGACCCGGCTCGCCGTTCTTGGTATTGATGTTACCGAGCGCAAACAGGCAGAGGATGTTTTACTGCAAAAAGAACGCTTTGAAGCAATCATTGAGGCAGCCCAGGTTGGCACCTGGGATTGGAATGTGCAAACTGGTGAACTCGCCTTTAATGAGTGCTGGGCAGAGATAGTTGGATACAGCCTGGAAGAAATTGCGCCGACCAGTATTCAGACATGGATGGATCTGGCTCATCCTGATGATTTGAAAAAATCTGATCTCTTGCTGGAAAAACATTTTAGCGGCGAAATGAACATGTATGAATGCGAATGCCGCATGAAGCATAAAGATGGCCAATGGGTCTATGTGCTGGATCGCGGTAAAGTGTTGACCCGCACTGCGGATGGGAGACCGTTGCGTATGCTTGGTACACATCTGGACATTACCGATCGCAAAAAAGCGGAAGAAGAAATTGTGCGTCAGCTTCAACGCGTGCGCGCCCTGCGGCAAGTTGACATTGCCATCATGGGCGCCGACACTGTTTCTCTCTCGCTCAAAACCGTTCTCGAACAGATGCTTGCTGTCCTGCATGTTGACGCTGCCGATATTTTTTTGCTCAATCCCCATACACAAACGTTGGAGTATACTGCAGGGCTCGGGTTTCGCTCAAAGAACCTTGAACGTTCAGAATTGAGAATCGGAGAGGGAATTGCAGGGCGTGCGGCGCTTGAACAGGAAATGCAGCATATCTCCACTCTTGCCAGTGTTGACCGAAAATTTGTTTCTGCATCTCTCATCGAAAGTGAAGACTTTGTGGAATGCTACGCCGTTCCGCTGGTTGTCAAAGGTAATGTTAACGGTGTCCTGGAGATATTTCACAAACAACCGTTTGATTTTGATGCGAATGGGTTTGACTTTCTGTATGCTCTTGCAGGTCAAGCGGCTATTGCGATTGATAATAACCGATTGTTTAGCGGATTGCAGCGTGCCAACAAGGACTTGTTGCTGGCATACGACACCACAATTGAAGGCTGGTCGCGAGCGCTGGATTTGCGTGACAAGGAAACCGAAGGTCACACTCTGCGCGTGACCGAAATGACCATCAAATTTGCGCGCCTGGCAGGATTGACTGACGCAGAATTGGTGCATGTGCGACGCGGTGCGCTCTTGCATGATATTGGCAAGATGGGCGTGCCGGACGGCATCTTGCTTAAGCCTGGCAAATTGACAGAAGATGAATGGGTAATCATGCGCCAGCATCCGCAGTTCTCATTCGAAATGCTTTCGCCCATTGTTTACCTGCGCCAGGCGCTCGACATCCCCTATTGCCATCACGAAAAATGGGACGGGAGCGGTTATCCGCGCGGCTTGAACGGTGAGCAGATTCCGCTGGCGGCGCGTCTCTTCGCTGTTGTTGATGTATGGGACGCACTTTGCTTTGATCGTCCGTACCGCAAATCCTGGCCCGAAGATAAAGTGTTGGAGTATATCCGCTCACTTGCCGGAACACAGTTTGACCCAACGGCAGTGGAGTTGTTTTTGAACATGATGATTGACGGTAAAAAGAACGCAGACTAATAGCGGTAGTGCCGCTTCGCGCAGACGTCATTTGCAGGAATACTCGGCAGTTCACTGATTTTCACAAGCCACCGCCGTTTATTCCTGCATCTTTTTCGGTAAAACTCATGCCGCATCAATTTTTGCAAGCAGATCTTTCATCGGCTGGTAGATGATGGGCAGAAAGTCGCTGTAGGCGAGCAAAACAACACCATTTTCATCAACAAGCACATAAGCGCGTTGCGACATGCCGAGGAAGCCGAGGGCGTCGTAGGCTTTGGCGGTCGTTTTTTTTGTGTCGCTCAAGAGGGTGAAGGGGAGTTGATTGCGCTCTGCAAAGCTTTTGTGAGATGCCTGGCTGTCGGAACTGATGCCGAGCACCACGATGTCGCGTTTGGTGAACTCCAGGACGTTGTTCCGGTAATCGCATAACTGCGCGGTACAGACCGGGGTGTCATCACCGGGGTAGAAGATGATGAGTACTTTTTTTCCGGTAAAGTCGGAGAGAGAAATCTGCTTTCCTTCGGAATCAGGAAGGGTAAAGGCCGGTGCTTTTGTCTGTTCTGCTATCATCGTCGTTTGCGCTTTGAGTGTTGTTTGTCGGGAAACTCCCTGATGTGAGATGAGCTGCCGGTTATCACCGGGAAAAAAAGAGGAGAATACCGAATCTTCCTGCTCTCTTTGACGGTAATATAGTGTTATTAGCGGGTTATGAAGCCATCTCATTTTGCTTCTTTGTGGGTCTCACTGGCATCAGCTCTCTTATGGCGTGCATACTGGTGTGGCTCCATTGGGCAAATAAAGAGAAGATACTATCGTTTTTGTTTTTAATAAGACAAAAAAACTCTTATTATGACGGTAGATATTTTTCTGCTTCTTAAAGAGCACATTCGTGTTTTTGGATGCGTTACAGTGCCCGGCGGTGTGTACGGGTTTTACGGTTCAGTTTAAGGCTGTTGTTGTGATAAAGAGAGTTTATTAACTATTATTACCCTTCTTTGACAGAGAGAGAGGGCGTAATAACGAATTTTGAAAGTACTATGGCAGACATGAAAGTATATTTTGATCACAATGCCACAACGCCGCTTCACCCGGAGGTGAAAAAGGAGATGATTGCGGCGATGGAGATGTTCGGCAATCCGTCAAGCATGCACGCTTACGGGCGCGAGGCTCGAGCAAATGTTGAAGATGCCCGCCGAAAAGTGGCCGATTTTCTTGGAGCCCAGGAGCGTGAGATAATTTTTGTAGGCAGTGGATCGGAGGCCAATAACACGGTGCTCTCGCTCTTTGTCTGTGGTTCAAGTCAGTGTATTGCGGGAAGCAAAACGCGCAGTACCATCATTACGACTAAAATTGAGCATCCCTGTGTGCTTGAGACCTCCGAGTGCCTTGCCCATCGTGGTGTACGGGTCAAATATCTTAACGTTGACCAGTACGGAAAAATTGATCTCGATCAACTTGCCGGTATGCTTGGTGATGATGTCGGTCTTGTCTCGGTCATGATGGCAAACAATGAAATCGGTACTATCCAGGATATTGAAACTATCACCCGGATGGTGCATGAAAGTGGTGCGCTGATGCACACCGATGCCGTTCAGGCCATAGGGAAGGTTCCGGTCGATGTCCGGCGTCTTGGTGTTGATTTTCTTACTCTTTCAGCCCACAAGATCTATGGCCCGAAAGGTATCGGGGCGCTCTTTGTTAAAAAGGGTACTCCTTACTGCCCTCTCATCAGGGGCGGTCACCAGGAGCAGGGAAGGCGTGCAGGAACCGAAAATACTCTCGGTATCCTTGGCCTTGGAAGGGCGGTCGAAATGAGAGCGCTCGAAATGCCCAAGGAGGAGGAGCGGCTGCTGCACCTGAAGCGGGTGCTGAGAAGGGGTATTGAGGAGCGCATTGATGCTGTCCATATCAACGGCCATCCTATAGACTCTCTTGCAAGTACGCTCAACGTCTCGTTTACGGGAGTTGAGGGTGAGGCCATTCTGCTTTATCTGGATCTTGAAGGCATTGCGGTTTCAACCGGATCGGCTTGTGCTTCGGGCTCGCTTGATCCTTCGCATGTCCTTCTGGCAACCGGCGTCGATGCCGAGCTTGCCCACGGTTCAATCCGCTTCAGTATGGGGCGCCAAAGTTCGATGCAGGAGGTTGAGTACCTGCTTGATGTTTTACCACCAATAATTCAAAGAATCAGAGACATGTCAACGGCTTATATAAAAGGAGGATTGCATGCTGCAAGCAGGTGAATGGGCATATAGCGAGACGCTGAAAGAACATTTCATGAACCCGAAAAATATTCTTCAGGGCGAAAATACTGATGATTTCGATGGTGTTGGCATGGAGGGCAACCTCCAGTGTGGCGACCAGATGATGGTGGTGATCAAGGTGGACAAGGAGCAAGATGTCATTACCGACTGTCAGTGGAAAACTTACGGCTGTGCCAGTGCCATTGCCAGTACTTCGGTGCTTTCCGAAATGGTCAAGGGCAGGACGCTCGATGCTGCATTTCATATCTCCCCCAAAGAGGTTGCCCTGGAACTTGGCGGGCTGCCCGATCACAAAATTCACTGCTCCGTACTTGGCGACAAGGCGCTGCGTGCGGCCATCAACAACTACTATACCCGCAACGGTAAAGAGGACAAGGTCAAGCAGGAGCAGGCCAAGGTGATTTGCCAGTGCATGAGTATCACCGATCACGATATTGAGGATGCGGTGCTTGAGGGGGCTCGAACTTATTTTGAACTTCAGGAGCGCACCAAGTGTGGTACAGTTTGTGGTCAGTGCAAGGATGAAACTGAGGTGCTGCTTGAAAAATTCAAGCATATTCATTTCGGAGCCTGAGCGGCAGGCGTTGAAATCATGTTGGAAAAACAGGACGCATTATGACGGCAGGAAAGGGCAAGACATTCTATATCCATACGTTTGGTTGTCAGATGAACCAGGCGGATTCTGCCATCATAACGGCGGTCCTGCAACAGGAGGGGTACACCGTAGCCGAAAGCGAGGAGAGTGCTGGAATTATTCTGCTCAATACCTGTGCGGTGCGTGAAAATGCGGTTGACCGTATCGAAAACTATCTCCAGCGCATACAGGGGATGAAAAAGAGGGACAAAAGGTTGGTTATCGGCCTTGCTGGCTGTATCCCGCAGTATCAGAGGGAGGAAACGCTCACCCTCTCTCCGGCCATTGATTTTCTTGCAGGCCCCGACAGTTACCGTACCCTTCCCGCACTGATTGAGCAGGCAAGAGGCGGAGCAAAACCCACCTCACTTGAGTTCAATGTGGCTGAAACCTACGAAGGCATTGATCCGGTAAGGCTGGGCTTAATCAGTGCCATTGTCCCTGTCATGCGTGGATGCAACAACCGGTGCGCCTATTGCGTCGTTCCTTTTACCCGGGGCCGTGAACGCAGCCACCCCTTTCGTTCGGTCATCAGTGAAGTGCAACAGGTTGTGGCAGCGGGCTACCGTGAGATTACCCTGATTGGCCAGAATGTCAACTCTTACCATGATCCTGAAGCGGGGATGAACTTTGCCGCACTGCTCGATGCCGTCAGCCGTGAAGCTCCCCAAACACGGGTGCGCTTTACCACCTCCCATCCGAAAGACATCTCCGCAGAGCTTGTGCGCATCATTGCCGATCGCCCGAACATCTGCAATCATATTCACTTGCCGGTGCAGTCCGGTTCAACAGTGGTTCTCGGGCGCATGAATCGCGGTCATACCATCGAAGAGTACCGCGAAAAAATAGCGCTGATCCGCTCAATCATTCCTGGCGTTACACTCTCAACCGACATTATTGCAGGCTTCTGCGGGGAGCGGGAGGAGGATCATCAGGCTTCGCTTGAACTTCTTTCAAGCGTCCGGTTTGATTCGGCCTACATGTTTTTTTACTCAACCAGACCGGGCACATTGGCGGCACGGACGTTGGTGGATGATGTGGTCGAAGAGGAAAAAAAACGGAGGCTGCAGGAGATTATTGACCTGCAGAACAGTATTTCAGCCGATCTCTTTCAACAGGCGATCGGTTCCGTTGTTGAAGTGCTTGCCGAAACGGAAAGTCGCCGCTCCACCGGGCAGCTTATGGGACGCACAGTTGGCAACCGGGCCGTGGTTTTCGATCGTGAAAGCCATCAGCCCGGGGATCTTGTGCGGGTACTCATCACCGCCGCCACATCAGCAACCCTAACCGGCAGGCCGGAGCACCGCTAAAAGCACCCGGCAGAGAGCTTCGGAGTCGTTTGAGAGCGTAACCAAACGGGGAAAACGGTCACGGAGTTTTTTATCTTGTGCACTATTTGTAAATTGCACCCTTTGGACTCCTATCATTTAACCGGCCCCCCATTGGGCTTCGGAGAGAAGTACAGCATGTCAATTCCCGCAACGTTTGGGTTTACCGATAAAGTAAGAGCACATCTTGAACTCCTCGATCCTGTTACCTGGATCAGCGTTTTCCCCTGTCTTGCCGGAGGCGTCATGGCTTCAGGTGCCATGCAGGGTACCTTGCACGACTATCTCTTGTTGCTGGCCATTTTTCTGATGTTTGGCCCTTTCGGAACCGGGTTCAGCCAGTCAGTCAACGATTGTTTTGATCTCGAACTTGACAGGGTTAACGAGCCCACACGCCCGATTCCTTCCGGTCGTTTGAGTGAAAAAGAGGGGCTCTGGAACAGTATTATTGCCCTTTTGCTTGCCATGGGCCTCGGAGTTTTTCTCGGTATACATATTGGTGGCGTTCGTGGAATGGTCATTGTTGCATCAATATTCGCCGCTCTCTTTGTCGCCTACATCTATTCAGCGCCGCCCCTCAAGCTGAAAAAAAATATTCTTACCTCGGCACCGGCTGTTGGCTTCTCTTATGGCTTTGTCTCCTTCCTTTCTGCAAATGCCCTTTTCGGCGACATCCGTCCAGAGGCAATATGGCTTGCAAGTCTCAACTTTTTTATGGCGGTTGCCCTGATTATCCTCAACGATTTCAAGTCAGCCGAGGGTGACAAGGATGGCGGTCTCAAGTCGCTGACGGTTATGATCGGTGCCAGAAATACCTTTCTGGTCTCCTTCGCGATTATTGATCTTGTTTTTGCCGTTCTTGCCTATCTTTCCTTCAGTTGGGGTTTTATCATCCCCGGCTGTTTTGTCCTGATTGGACTCGCCCTGAATCTGGTGCTTCAGGTACAGCTTTTGCGCGATCCGAAAGGCGGGATCTCATTCATGCAGGGTGCTGTTGACGACGGATTCGGTCATGTTCTCGGCAAGAGTGACGTTCAGGAACACAATACCTTTCTCCGGTTTCAGATTGCTAACAATATTTTGTTCCTGATCAACAACCTGCTTGTTGCCGGGATGGTTGGATTGAAGTATATCAACGTTCAGTAATTCCTTTGTACAGGAACCTAACCCTAAATCACCATGGTGCTATGACGGAAACTCTTCCTTTTTTTTCGCTTCCAGTGGTATGGCATAACGCACTGGTTACCTTGCTCACCTTTGTTTATGTGTTCAGCGTTCCACCCCTGATGGATTATCTGGTGACTAACCATAAGTTGCCCCGCGACATCAGCCGAAAAATCACCCATATTTGTGCCGGTTCGGCCATTATGTTTCTCCCACTCTACATCGGCGGTGACTGGTCGCATTTTCTCAATATCACCGTTTTTGCTGTCTGGACAGTGCTGCTTATTCAGAAAGGGCTTTTTGCGGCTGATGATGACCAGGCAGTAAAAACCATGACCCGTACCGGCAACAAACGGGAACTGCTCAAGGGAACCCTCTATTTTGTCATTGTTGCCATGATTTGCGGTACAATCTATTACAAACAGCCTGCCGGGGTTATGGCAATGGCCATGCTTGGATGGGGAGATGGTCTTGCGCCGATCATTGGTACCCGGTATGGAAAAATCAAATACCATATACTCAGCGATAAAAGTGTTGAGGGGAGCCTGGCTTTCCTTGTTGGCAGTGTCTGTGCCGGACTCTTTTTTGTTCATCTCATTTGCGCGCCTGAAGCGTTTGATGCCACAAAAATCATCATTATTGCCCTTATTGCCACAATAGTTGAAGGTGTGAGCCCCAAGGAAGTCGATAACCTGACGATTCCTGTTGCCGTTATTGCTGCGTCATACTTTTTGTGAGATAAAGGCATGAACAGGGAGGATAAGCGGGCCGTGTTTTTTATCAGTGACCTTCATATTGGTCTGCGGGAGGCAAAAACCGAGCAGCTCAAGATGGAAAACCTTGAACGACTTTTTGCCATCATCAAGGCAGAGGGTCGTTCCCTCTATATGCTTGGCGATATCATGGATTACTGGATGGAGTTTCGCCATCTCATTCCAAAGGGTTTTACCCGCTTTCTTTGCATGTTGGCTGATCTGGTGCGCCACAATATTGAGGTTGTTTACGTGGCGGGAAATCATGACTTTTATCTCGGGCGCTACTTTGATGATGAACTCGGGATAAAAACCCTTTACGGTGTCAATAAACTGTTTCTTGATGGCCAAAAATGTATTGTTGCCCACGGCGATGGTTTGGGAAAAGGGGATTGGGGCTACAAGCTTTTTACCCGTATGGTCAGGAACCGCTTCAATCTTGCTCTTCTGTCGGGGTTTCATCCGGATTTGGCCATAGGGCTCATGAAAAAGCTCTCACAACTCAGCCGTAAGCACAAAACGGTCGATCGTGTTTTTGAAGTCAATCGGTTGTTGCAAGTTGCTGAATTGTTGACGGGTGAACAGGAGTTTGATTACTTTGTGTGTGGTCACAATCATGTCAAGGGTATCACGGAGCTTTCAAATGGTAAAAGCCGCTATGTCAATCTCGGGACCTGGATTGAGGGCAGTTTTCCCTACGGAGTATTCAACAATGGTGTTTTTCAGCTCAAGGAAGTATAACGTTAATATTAAGAGGTAGTTGTTGTTATGAGTACTATAAACAAGGTGCTGAAACTGGGTTTGCCGAAAGGAAGTTTGCAGGATTCCACAATTGATCTTTTTGCCCAGGCAGGATTTCATTTTTCGGTTCAGAGCCGTTCCTATTTTCCTTCCATAGATGATGATGAGCTTGAAGCTATTCTTATCAGGGCACAGGAGATGGCGCACTATGTGGAGCTGGGCGCTTTTGATGTAGGGTTGACCGGCAAGGATTGGATTATTGAGACTGATGCTGATGTGGTTGAGGTTGCTGATCTGATCTATTCCAAAGCCTCCATGAGGCCGGTCCGCTGGGTGCTTTGCGTGCCCGAAAACTCGTCGGTACAGTCGGTCAAAGACCTTGAAGGGAAGCATATCGCTACCGAAGTGGTTAATATCACCAAAAAATACCTTGCCAAAAATGGGGTCAACGCTTTGGTGGAGTTCAGTTGGGGTGCCACCGAAGTCAAGCCGCCCGATCTGGCCGATGCCATTGTTGAGGTGACTGAAACCGGCTCTTCTCTCAGGGCAAACAAGCTGAGAATTGTTGATACCATTCTTGAGTCAAACACGAAACTGATTGCCAACAAGGAGTCATGGAACGATCCCTGGAAACGGGAGAAGATTGAGAACATGGCCATGCTGCTACTGGGAGCCATCAACGCCCATGGCAAGGTTGGGCTGAAAATGAACGCACCGAAATCAGCGCTTGAGCAGATTCTCGCCATTATTCCTGCTCTGCGTCAGCCGACCATATCGAGTCTTGCTGGAGATCAGTGGGTGGCGCTTGAGGTTATTGTTACCGAAAAAACGGTACGCAAGCTGATTCCTGAGCTTAAACGGGCAGGTGCTGAAGGTATTTTTGAGTATAACATCAATAAGCTGATCGACTGAGAAGCTCCGTTATCATTTTCAACATGCAGGCTACCCGTAAGGGTGGCCTTTTTTATCCCGGCCATGCTCTTTTTGTATCAGATAGCGGTACTGTTTTTGTTGCTCGTTTTTTTGGGGATTTTCCTCAGGAATCTGATCGACCTGCCGGGTATGCCCGACCACTCCCCTCAAACCGGGCAGCTTGTCTCGGTTCTTGTCCCAGCCCGTAATGAGGCATTGAACATTGAGCGTTGCGTGCGATCGCTTCTGCGGCAGCAGTACGCTCCCTTCGAAATTCTTGTGCTTGATGATGGCTCAACCGATGCCACAGCGGAACTGTTGCGGCAGCTCCTTATGGAGTCAGGCGGGAAGTTGCGCGTAGTGCAAGGCGAGCCGCTTCCTGAGGGATGGCATGGCAAGGCATGGGCGTGTTCCCAGCTTGGCCATCAGGCAAAGGGAGAACTGCTGCTCTTTACCGATGCCGATACCTGGCATGAGCCTGATGCCCTTGGACGCACGGTTGGTGCTATGGAGGCATCAGGAGCTGACATGCTCTCCCTGATGCCCCGCCAGGAGCTTGTGTCATTCTGGGAGAAGCTTGTGGTACCGCTGATTCATGTTATTCTTATGTGCTATCTGCCGCTTCGTCTGGTACGCACCAGCCGGAATGCTGCTTTCTGTTTTGCCAATGGCCAGTTTATTTTTTTTCGCAGGGAGTTTTATGATCGTATTAACGGTCACGCCTCTGTCCGTAATGCCATTGTTGAAGATGTCTGGCTCTGCAAACGTGTCAAAAATGCCGGTGGCCGCGTTGTGGCCTTCAATGGAACTGACGTGGTCAGTTGCCGTATGTATCGCTCCTTTCGTGAAATTTGGGAAGGATTTTCAAAAAACATCTTTGCAGCTCTCGGTTACAGTACTGCGGGACTTTTTTCCCTGATCATACTGATAACAGCGATCTATATTGCGCCCTTTGCATTTCTTTTTCACTCATTTTTTACCGGTGAATATACGGCTTCACTTTTCTGGCTCCCTTTGACGCAATTGACTATTGCCCTGCTCTGCAGGCTCCTGATTGCTTTGCTGTTTCGTCAGTCACTTGCCATGGTTTTTTTGCATCCGCTCTCCCAGCTCGTGTTGCTTGTCATAGCCTGCAACTCATTTTACAGCATAAAATTTGGCAAAGGTTCCAGTTGGAAGGGGAGGGACTACAATTTTTCCTGACCATGGGCCGAGAATTGGGGGAAGGTGATAATTTTTTTTAAATTGTTCGCTTGACAAAACAACCTCTTCAGCCGAATTGGCCTGTTGCGGCCAAAAGAGTATCAATTCAAACAAACGTACTGTTTATGGGTTTTTTATCGAAGATATTCGGGAAAAAGGAAGTGGAGCTGAAGCTTCCCAAGGTTATTGAGGATGTCAACCTGATAAAGACGATGGAAGGTCATCTCGATAGGGTGCTCGGTGTAAAATTCAGCGCAGATGGCAAAAAACTTGTCAGCGGCAGTTTTGATGAAACCGTCATGTTGTGGGACGTCGAGAAAGGCCAATGCCTGCACACCATGAAAGGACATGAAACCTGGGTTGAATGCGTTGATTTCAGCCGTGATGGTAAACTGCTTGCCAGCGGAAGCACCGATAGTACGGTAAGAATATGGGATGCTGCAACCGGCCAGTGCCGCCACCTCTGTAAAGGTCATGATACGGCCGTCCGCATGGTGGCTTTCAGCCCCGACAGCCAGATTGTGGCCAGTTGTTCCCGCGACACAACAATCCGGCTATGGAGTGTTGAAACAGGAAAAGAACTTTCGAGGCTTCTTGGTCATAAATCTTATATTGAATGTCTTGCATACAGTCACAGTGGCCGGCTCATTGCAAGCTGCGGTGAGGAGACAGTTATCAAGATATGGGATGCTCTGAGTGGCAAAAATATTGCCAACTATGCAACCAATGACCGTCTCTCCCACGCTTTGGCCTTCAGTCCGGACGACAGGTTCATCGTTTTTTGCGGGCGAGATGCTCTGGTGAAGATTCTTGATGTCAGAAGCGGAGAAATCATGAAGGTGCTTGAAGGACATCAAGATGCGGTACGAAGCGTCTGTTTCACTCCCGACGGCACAAAGGTTGTCAGTGCGGCCAATGATGAGACGGTCAGGTTGTGGGATGCTGAATCCGGTAAAGAGTTGCATCTCTATCGGGGTCATGTGCTTGAAGTGCAGTCGGTGGATGTTTCTCCGGATGGAAAAATAATTGCCAGCGGAAGCGATGATCGCAAAATCAAGCTGTGGGGGATCAAGTAGGAGGTTTATGATATTGATCTTATGGTCAACGGGAGCTCTTTTTGGAGCTTCCAGCTTTTTTTTTGTCAATGATAAAAAAGTAGCGTAAACTGTAGAACTTTCTTTTTGAATTGATTTAAAGTGAGTAAATTAATTTCACGAAAGATAAATTCGTTTTTGAACGCCTCATGTCGAGGTTTGTTCATTGTAACGCCAAGTTTAACTGGCAAAAATAAAAAGAGGTAGATATGGGTACTCAGGTTGAAGGAACTGTCAAATGG
>CAIQGA010000131.1 GCA_903871235.1 uncultured Chlorobiaceae bacterium | reverse complement strand
CCCCTTGCCTTTGAGTTTTTTTTCTTTGGCAAAGTGGGCTTCGACAGTCTGCTCAATCTGGCTTTTGATGCGTTCATCAGCCATGCCGCCGGATTCCTGAAATCGCTCGACAACAATACCGTTCTGAAACTCGACATATTCATTGTCGGGTTCGGCATTGATGTTGGTGACCAGATAGCCGTCATAGTCGGTGCGGTTGGTCTGGCTGGCAAGGTTGGTGCCATGCTTTATTTTCAACTGCTTTTCGCGGGTGCCGTTTGGGGTATCCTCAAAAATGGTCACCTTCGCTTGTGGGGTTTTGGCTGTTTTTGGCCAGTAACCGACAGCATCGAGGCGAACAAAGGTCTGGTTGTAGTCCTGGGCGCCTGAAGCATCAATAACCTCAATCTGCTTGACAAGGCGCAGGTCGTAGGCGCGGACGGGATCAAGCTGGTAGAGCAGATTGTAGGGGTTGCTGTGGGTTGCCGAATAGCGCAGGCAGAAGAGCGGCTGGAGGTTCCGGATTGCTTTCTGTGACTTTTCGGTATTGTCCACGCTTTGGGGCTCGTCGATAATCAGAATCGGCCGGGTGGCCTGAACGTACTCAATGGGACGGCGGCCCGACATTCTGTCCTGCTCCTGATGGATGACATTGAGCCGTTTTTTCTGTTCATCGGTGAGCGTTGCATAGTCAACATTCTCCCCTGCATCCTTCTGGAAGGCCTGGATGTTGATGACCATGATCTGGATCTCGTTATTCACAGCAAACTGGCGAACCCGGCTCAGATCCTTCGACTGGTAGACGAAGTGATCGAAGGCGACGTTGTTGTAAAGCCCCCGGAAGTGGTCGCGCATCAGCTTGATGGAGCTGGTCACCCCTTCGCGGATGGCTACTGAAGGCACTACAATGATGAACTTTTTGAATCCGTAGAGTTTGTTCAGCTCAAAGATGGAGCGGAGATAAACGTAGGTTTTGCCTGTTCCGGTCTCCATTTCAACGGAGAAGTTTGGAAAGTCGTAGGCGGCTCCCTCTTCCTGAAGCAGCCGCGATTTCGGTACCGTGTTGCGGGACTGTATGGCGTGCAGGTTTTGCACTATCAGCTCACCTGAAAGTGCCAGGTCGTTGCCGATGCCGAGGTCGTTATACATGCTGCCCCCTTTGCCAAAATCGATCTGAAAGCCAGAGCTGCGGGCGGGCTGGCCTTCGAAGAGGTCGGTGACGCTTTTTATGGCTTCGAGCTGGTAGCTGAGGGTTGAATCGAATTTCAGTTTCATGTGTTGCTATCCAATAATGGCTTTGTCAGGATGCCAAAGAGTGCCTTGTTGATGTAATAATTTGAACGTCCAATTTTTTCTTTCTGCAGATATCCTTCGGCGCAGAGTGCATCGAGGTATTTGGTCGCCGTAGGACGGCTGGTTACATGTGTAAAAAAACGCTTGTTTTTATCTATGAGATTGTTGACATGTAAAGGAAATGGTTGTTTTCTTTACATGTTCTTGTTGATATGTATAGAAAATGCCCGTTTTCTATACATGTTTTTGTTCTCCTTT
>CAIQGA010000130.1 GCA_903871235.1 uncultured Chlorobiaceae bacterium | reverse complement strand
TTATATTTCATTTTTATGTTCCGATTAATCTCTCCGAATAACCACTTTTTTTGTGGTAATGGAAATCTATATGCGATAAAATTGATAGCTGGGATTAATTGATAAGATGTTGTTTTGCATTTCCAAATCTGGAATTGCTGTAGCCGTTTCGCCCTAAATATTCAACATCGATATCCTCTGCTATCGTTAGATACCTCATCCATTCTGCCAATGCATTCTTGAGCGTGCCTTTTTTTTCCGAGGGGAGGATTCCAAGGTTGTTAATTGTTTCCGGTGAAATATATCTGATATTTATATCGAGATTATCTAGATAAACTTCGCCGGCATATTCACCTTTCGCTCCTATATCAGATGATGAAAAATTAAGTCTCGTGTTATAATAATTTTTAGGTTCAATTCTTAATGGGCCGATATAGGAAATGGATGTGGAGAAATAATTACTCACAGTATCATAGACATCGTTAAGCCACGGAGGAGAAATACTAAATCGACGATCCATTGGCTTTGCTCTTGTCAGGGCATCTTCATATGCAATTTTGAACTTATTATTCTTCTTGACATATTCGAGCAGTTTTTTTCCTGTGGCAATTTCGACTAAAAAGCAGACTCTACTTGTATTAAAATCAAATTTATGGCAATCCCCTCTCAATATCGCTTTAACTTCATCTTCTTCACCCTTATCATCTATAACCATCTCATCGAGAGCATCTATCATGATTTCTCTCATTTCTTTTGTGAGTTTTTCGATATTTGCTTTTTCGCCGTCCATGTCCCAAAAAGTCATATCCGTATTATAATTTACTTTCACGAGTCCGTCTCTTAGAGCAAGTATTGCCTCAACTCCTTCATTGTGCAGTATGGATAGCCCCTTGGGAAAGAAGTGATTACAACTGCATCGCACTGTACTCCTATCAAGCAAAATAATCCTTTGGTCACCCGATGGTTCTTCAGGTAAAGTGAGGTATTCTTTGAGCGCCTTTTCCTGCAACTCATCTATTTTACATTCATAATCAGTTTCAGGTCTGAGATCGGTCGCCTTCTGCGGAACTGGGTCTCTTTTTTTAGCTGTAACATTGAACGCTAACTCTTTATTGTCACTCAATCTTGTTAACACGCTTAGATTGCAGCCCTCCAAAACAAATCGCTCACTTAGTTTGTTTCCTTCCGTTATGTCTTTTTCTTCACTCTTTCTGAATGTCGCATCTATTGATACGGATTCAAGAATAGCCATATCCGTTTGAGGGCTGTATATTGATCTTCCTGCTTTTCTATCAACGTCCGAAAATGAAGGAATTGCAATAATCTGCGGAGACATATCTTGAATGATGTTTGCAGGTTTTAATGTAAACCCGATTGTTAATTCACGGGAGTTGTATTCATCATTCAAAATATCGTCATATCCTCCAAGTGATAATAATGCACCATTTGTGACGATCGGGATGCCTTGATTCCTGTGCTGTAGAGTCTGAGCAACAAGCAGAATTGACTGCAGGACTGTACTTTTGCCACTGCTATTAGATCCTGTGAAAATTGTTAAGGGTGCCAATGGCAGCTCGATCATGCTCTGAATTGCTTTAAATCCTTCTATTTTCCAGTTAGTCAGC
Organism: uncultured Chlorobiaceae bacterium; assembly: GCA_903871235.1. Taxonomy (GTDB): domain Bacteria; phylum Bacteroidota; class Chlorobiia; order Chlorobiales; family Chlorobiaceae; genus Chlorobium. The sequence continues at coordinate 559 of CAIQGA010000130.1, read as the reverse complement.
ATTTTGTATTCGCTTGTTAGAGGTTTGGTTGTGCAGCGCTGCTGTCAAATTACGGAATACCCAACATAAAAAAAGGTGATTTATTAATCTGTATAGAGTCACATTTTATGCTTAGTTGACTCATTTCATTTACTTTGATAAGTTTAAAAGTTGTTTTTCAAAACATCGCACGCCGGCTTGTACCCATTTGCACATGCCTTCTGATACCAGGCTTTTGCTGTAGCCTTGTTAACCTCTACCCCTTCACCTTTCGAATAGGCATTCCCCATATTGTACTGTGCTTCTGCCATGCCTTGATTCGCCGCTGCAAGAAACCACTTTATAGCTTCCTCGGAGTTCTTGTCTACACCCAACCCCTTCGCATACGCAAGCCCTACATTACATTGAGCAAATGCATCCCCTTGTTCTGCTGCCAGCCTGGACCACTTTACAGCTTCAGTATCACTCCGTTCAACTCCATTCCCGGTTAGGTAAGCAAATCCAAGGCAAGTCTCAGCATTAACATCACCCTGTTCAGCCGCTAAACGATACCACTTAACACCTTCAGTATAATTCTTGG
>CAIQGA010000129.1 GCA_903871235.1 uncultured Chlorobiaceae bacterium | reverse complement strand
GGTCAATCTCAATGACGACACCTTTGTACCCCTTCGCCTTTCCGACAGGCAGGAGAGTGGTTTTCATCCATCAAAACAGGAGATGCTTCAGAGGCGTAAAGGGGGCGAGGAGATGCTCAACCCCGACGAAGTGATGCAACGCGCCTTCAAAAAACGCCGGATGCTGCTCGTTATTGGCTATCCGGGATTGGGCAAAACAACGCTGCTCAAGTATTATGCCTTGTGTGCCCTTGAGGATGATCACTTCAAAAGGCTTGGCTTTGCTGCACCGCCCACAGTTTTTTATTACAATAATACAGGAGCAACAACCCCTGTCAGTAACTATCCTGAAGGCGCTACGCCGGAAGGGCTCTACGATATGGCGGGTAATGTATGGGAGTGGATGGAGAACTGGTATGATAATACTTTCCAAGAACTTCGCTCAGAGGAACTGATTTTATTCGCTTATTGAAATCATGAGCCTCAAAATGTTTTTTGTTCATAAATCTTTCTGCCGTCTGTAAAGGTAATGATAGCAAAAAACAGTAATAATGAGGAGTGTTTAACGGTCAAGAGGGTTCATGTTGTCAGTCACACTCCACCACAGTTTCTCTTCATCACCGATTATACTATATTAGCTTACGCATCTTTTTGCTTTGTAATCCACAACACCCCTGTTATGGCTTTTACCTGTTTGCAGTTGCCTGAATTGGTGAAATGCTTGAGCCGCAGCGTTAGAGCGCTCTTGCTTGTTCTTGTTGTTTTGGTTGCTATGGCTGCTGTTGCCAGTGCCAAGGGTGAGGGGGCAAAGACAATGAACGCTTCAGTTGCAGCAGTGAGCCCCGAAAAAGCGGATGGTGGAAGTTTGCCGAATGAGAAGGAGGGCCGGGGAAATGCTGATGCGAACTCTCAACCACCTCTTGCAGATATGGATGCTGGAGATAGAATTACGCTGATGGGTGTTGTTCTCTCTGCTGTTATTGCGCTGATTACAGCGATATGGGCTTTTTTCAAATGGATTTACCCCCTCCTGAGCGCAAAATCTGCAAGAAAGAAGCAGCTCGCCGATCTGGCAGAACGTCACCGGGCGACACTCAGGGCGCAGATTAAAAAGCAGTCACTCTCCACAACGGCCTTTGACGGTGTTTCCGTTACCCTTGCTGATACCTTTGTTCCGCTGCGTATGTCGGATACCTGGCGCAACGAAAATCGTTTTATGCCAGCGAAAAGCTTGAAGAGCCAGGGCAACGATGGCATCCACTCACCGGAAGAGGTTTTGCAAAAAGCCTTTAAAAACGAGCACCGAAAGCTGCTTGTTGTTGGTGAACCGGGTTCAGGAAAAACAACCCTGCTCTACTACTATGCGCTGTTGTGCCTTGAAAAAAAGCTTTATGACAAGTGTAGCTTTCGCCTGCCGGATCTGGTCTTTTATCTGCCGTTGCGTGAGCTCAGGAGGGTCGGCGAAGAGTACCCCTTGCTTCCGGCAACACTGTTGGCCGCCTCCAAAAGGCACTCTCACGCCATCGAAGAGGATGTTTTTTTCGATTGGCTTCGTGCCTCCACAACCCTTGTGTTGCTTGATGGACTTGATGAAATCAGTGATATTGCCCAGAGAAGAGAGGTGTGCGCCTGGATTGACAACGCTGTGGCCAGCTTTCCAAAAGCATATTTTATTGTTACCTCAAGAACAACCGGGTTAAGAAAGGGCGATAATGTCAAGCTGAAAAACCCCGATGCTGTGCAGGTTGACATCATGGATTTTACGCCCGATCAGCAGGCTACATTTTTAAGGAGATGGTTTGAAGCGGCATTTCTTGAAGAAGCGTTTCTTGCCGATAAAACACCTGCATGGCAAAAGAGCCAGAGAGAACATGCAGGAGAAAAAGCCGAGCCAATCATTGCCTTTTTAACGGCAGAGGAGAACAGGAGTTTGCAATCGCTGGCCGGTATTCCACTGTTGTTGCAACTGATGGCCATGCTTTGGAAAAACATCGACTATCTTCCTTCCAGCCGTGTGGAGCTCTACAGCAAGGCATTGCACTACATTCTTGAGTATCGGGAGCCTCTGCTTGCTGCCAGCCGCGCGCTCAACGTCCTCACGCCGGTTGCGTTCTGGATGCAGCAAGAGGTGGAGCGGGATGAAGTGGAGAGAGAGGCAATGCAGCAGCAGATGCAGGCTGAGTTGATCAAGCTTCCTCAGCCGCCAGCGCCAGAGCTGTTTTGCAAAAATCTTGTTGAGCGGGCCGGTTTACTGGTGGAGTATGGTGAGCGGGCGTACCTTTTCCGTCATAAATCATTCCGTGAGTATATGGCGGCCATGCAGCTTGTGCGTACTGTTGAGCTTCTTCAGGATGAAGATCCCGAATGGAAGAGTGATGGCTGCGGAAACTATCTCGCCGAGTTAGCCGCTCATTTTGGTGAGGGGTGGTGGAAAGAGCCTATCTGCTTTTTTGCCGCTCAGGCGAGTATCGTTCTTTTCAATGCCTTTCTGGAGCAGCTTTTTGACTTGCCGGTCAGCCTTGACTTTTCGCAGGAGCAGCAGGATCTGCTTGATCGCGTTATGGAGGAACGGCCCAGGGGGGAGCAGGAGATGCCCAGGGAGGAGCTGGCAATACTCTCCGCAAAGCTGCTTGAGCCAGCAACAACGGCAAACCGGCAGCGCTATCTGCTCAAATTCCTCCAAACAGGCAGGCAGCCGCAGGCCGCTGCGGTGGTGCAGAAATTTATAGAGCTGAACCTTGCCAAGGATGACGATATCCGCCGCCGGGCCGCTGATTTTACAGCCACAGGGGTGCTCGATCGGCAAGGCGCTCCTTACGTCCTGATTGAAGGCGGTTCGTTTGTCTACACAAAAACAAAAAAGCAACAAGCGGTGCCCAACCTCCATGTTGCCCGATACCCGGTGACCAACCAGCTTTACCGGCGCTTTATTGCATACCTTGACGGGAGCGAGGCTTATTTTGCCCGCATCCTGCCCCTTGAGCGCTACAAGGAGCGTTTGCAGGCAGTGGCCCAGAGTAACAGGGGATTCCGCCGTTACCTGAAAGGCCAGCAAAATCTTGCAAAGCTCTTTCGCTCCCGCTATGATGACGACCGGAAATATAACGGGGCGGATCAGCCGGTGGTTGGCGTAAGCTGGTATGCGGCGCGTGCCTACTGCCTCTGGCTCTCCCTGCTTGAAAACAATAACAGTAACCCTCTGCTCTATCGCCTCCCAACAGAGATGGAGTGGGAGTATGCGGCAGGCGGCAAAGAGGGCCGACGCTATCCCTGGGGTGAAGAGGTGCCAACATCAACACGGGCCAACTACGGAAACAACGAAGGAGCCACAACACCGGTTGGCCGCTATCCTGCAGGAGTCACCCCGGAAGGGTTGTATGACATGGCCGGTAACGTGTGGGAATGGATGGAGAACCGCTATGGTTTTGGTTTGCTTTCGATGGCTTTGTCGGTGATTGCTGCAATTCTTTGGAGTATAGACGACAAGCGTTTGTATGCTCCCTTCGCACTCCGTTCCTTGCGTGGTGCCTCGTGGCGGAGGGAAGCTGATGCTCTGCGCTGCTCCTCCCGGTTCTTCATCTATCCGGGGTTCAGCAACTACTACGATGTGGGTTTTCGAGTGATTCGTTCCAGTCATTCTTCCTCTTCCTGAACCTCTGTCTCTCTGTTCTCTGGAACTCTGGAAAACAATGGACAACTGACAAATGATAACTGGCAAGTGGCATCCCGTGTTTCAAATTCAAAAATTATTGTATGTTTTTCACGAGATCTTCTATCGCTGTACCACTTAACCCGGTCACTGCCTTGATGATTTCTGTTGTTGCGCCCTGTTCTATCAGCTTTCTCGCTATTGCCCTGGTTGTTTCTTCTTTGCCCTCTTCTCTGCCCTCCTCTCTACCCTCCTCTTTGCCTGTATGATAGCCATCACCATAGGAGGACTCGAACATGCTTGCCTGATAGTGCAAATCATCCTTATAGTGTTCATAAGCTTTGCGTTCCTCTTCCGGCAATTTCATGATGCTTAACTTTTCTGCCGCCTCTTTCAGCCCCTTTGCGGTGAAGCTCTCTTTAATCTCTTCGTTTTTCAGGAAGTAGATCCACTCATCAAGGGTATCGCGGGCGATGTCGTTAAAGCGGTTGATTTTGATCAGGTAATATTCAGGGTAAAGTGTTTCTATGCTCTCTTTCTGGAAGAGTTGTTTTTGTTTTTCGTTGAGTTCCAGGGTGTCATGATTATGCAGGCCTATAAAGCGGGTGGTGCCTCTGTAAATGTAATCAGTGCCACTGCCCAGATCAAAATAGAGAATGTTTATCGAGATGACTTTGGTGATGCCGCCGTACGGTTGCGCCTCTTTCATCCCCTCAATCACGGTTTTGGAAACGCCATAAAAAATACGCTGCAGGTAGTCATACTCCCGATCATACTGTATCTCTATGATGATGATCTCCTGTTTCTGGTTGCGCACCCTGAGATCCACCCGATTATATTTATCGAGTTTATCATCTTTGTTACTCTCACTTTCAAGGAGATCAAGGATGGTTATCTCCTCTTTCAGTAGCTCACTTAAAAAGCCTTCCAGAATCCCGAAGTTGGCTTTGCTGCGCAACAGGCGTTTTATGGCCCAGTCGAAGGTGATCAGTTTTCTTGTGTGGTTCATAAGCTGGTAAACATGAGTGACCGGGGTATCGAGCCCACAGAGCGTAACCCTTGACGAAGATACGCATAAAGGGCTCAGATTCGCAATGGCTTCTCCGGGCGATACAGACTCTTCTAAGGCAGGATTGAGTGGGGTGGGTGCGCAAAACTCACGACATAATTGCTCCTGATTTGAAGGGTATCGTGCAAAATTCTGGTAAATTGACGAATAAAAAAGAGCTGAAGCAGACAGAACAAAAGCAATACCGCACGCCATGTCATCAGATACCCAAAAGAGCTCCCCTGAATTTCCGCCGCATGAGCTTCTGATTTTTATCGGGCATAGCGACGACGCTTCGGTGGAAGCAAATGCCATTCTTGAACTGCAATCGGAGATTGAGAAGGATTTCCGCCTGCTGCTGAAATCAAATGGTCGTCGTTCACCCTTTCACAGTATCAGGTTGTGGGAGTGGACTCTTGACGCACTGGCAATTCCTGGAGGTCAGGAGGTGGCGGTGACTCCTGCGATTGACCATGCGCAGATAGCCCTGTTTGTTTTCAGGGGGCGGGTGGGAACGGTTACCTGGCAAGAGCTTGAGAAGGCCAGAAAGGGGAGCGGGGAGGCGCAGCCTCATGTTTTTGCTTTTTTCCCTGAGTCAGCTCCAGTTCAGGGCAAGTATCCAAATGCCCGAGTAAAACGTCAGGCTGCACAGGATTGGTTAACCTTGCTCGACCATCAGGATGCTCTCACGGCGGAGTGGACAAACCCCGCCGCCAGTTCAGTAACGCCTTGCCCAACCTATCAGGATACAGAGGAACTCAAAACCATTGTCCGTGAAAAGGTGCGCATTGCCATTGCCGACATCCTTTCGGTCGATATCACCCGTTCGACTGACGGCATGGATAGCAATGGGGAGGAGTTGCGCCGTTATCAGGGAGCGCTCAAAACCGAACTGGGCACCATCAGCCTGCTCGGTACCCATGCGCTTGAGAACATTCCGGTAACGCTGACCGACACCTTTGTCTCTCTGCGTATTTCCGACACCTGGCGCAGCGATATGCGCTGGAGCCCAAAAGTAATTGACGAATCGCAACCGCAAGAGCGTATTCGTAACCCTGAAGAGGTGATGAGTCTTGTTTTTGAAAGTTCTTCTCTTTTGCTGGTTATTGGCGATCCCGGTTCCGGTAAAACAACCCTGCTCAAACACTACGCCCTCTCCTGCCTCGAAAATGAGCACTACACCACCCTTGGCTTCAAGGAGCCTGTTCTGGTTTTTTACCTCCCCTTACGCGAGCTGGTCAAAAAAGGAGCAGATTTTGATACTCTTCCCGCCAACCTCTTTGCCTGGAGTGAAAAGCATTTTCTTGGCATAGCGGAGAGGGTTTTTTTTGACTGGCTGCATCATCGCCGAACCCTTCTTTTGCTTGATGGCCTTGACGAAATCAGCGACCCGCAGCAGCGCATCAAGGCTTGTGACTGGATTGACCGCATCGTTACCGGTTTTGCAAAAGCCAAAGTTGTTGTCACTACTCGTTACACCGGCTACCGGAAAGGGGACGGGATTGAACTTCGCTCACGGCATGTTCGGGCAGACATCATGGACTTTTCACCGGATCAGCAAAAAGAGTTTCTGGAGAGGTGGTTCAGCTCGGTCTTGTGCCGGGAGCTTCCTCCTGCCGCCAAAACCCTGCACGAGTGGCGAGAGGAGCAGAAGCAAATAGCCGCTACGAAAGTCGCAACCATTATTGCGTTTCTGGAGAGGGAGGAGAACCAGAGCTTGCGCCTGCTCGCTGCCGTTCCCATGCTGTTGCAGATTATGGCGATTCTCTGGAAAGATCGTCACTATTTGCCGAAAACCCGTTCCGAGTTGTACCATGCCGCCGTGAACTATATCCTCGACTATCGCGACCGCCAAAAAGAGATCTCTCCCTTGCTCGGCGCAGAAGAGGCCCGGCGGGTTTTGATGCCGGTCTCACTCTGGATGCAGGAAGAACTCGAAAAGGACGAGGCCGACAAGGCGCTGATGCAAAAAGAGATGCAAAAGCACCTGAAAACGCTGCACAAGCCTCCTTCAGTCGAGAAGTTTTGTGAGAACCTGATTGATCGTGCCGGGTTGCTGGTAGCCTATGGTGACAAGGAGTATCGCTTCCGGCACAAATCGTTCAGGGAGTACCTGGCGGGCTTGCAGCTCGAGAAAAAAATGCACAGCAGCACTGGCCATCTCGACAAGCTGGTCCAGAATTTCGGCAAAGACTGGTGGGAAGAGCCGCTCCGCTTTTACATCGCCGAGGTTGATGCCGATGCCTTTGATGCTTTTATGGCCAGGTTGTTCGATGCAGAGGTCAGCCTGACGTTGAACCAAAAGCAGCAGGATTTACTGGTTACGCTCATCACAGAGGCCCGGCAGACAACAACGGAGGCCTTGCAGAAGAAGTTGCTCGACCCGGCCACCACAACAAACCGGCAGCGATACATTCTGCAATGCCTGAAAGCCATCGGTACTGCGGATGCCTTTGATACGGTGCAGAAGTTTCTTGATGCTCCATTTGAGAAAAAAGCTGAAGCGCTCGATGTTGCCTGTGAAATTGCAGGCGTTACCGCACTGCAAGGTGAAGCTGGCACCTGTGAGAGTTGTGGCACAACAGCCTCGATGGTAACCGACAAGCTTGGTGCCCACTATATTTTGATCAAGGGCGGTAGCTTCACCTTCTCCCTGACAAAAAAGCAGGAAAGCGTGGAGGACATCTACGTTGCCAAATACACAGTGACCAACCAGCACTATCGGCGGTTTATCGACTATCTCGATGCAAAGGAGGCCGGTTATGCCGCCATACTCCCTGTTGAAAGCTACAGAAAAAGCCTGTTCGCCCTGGCTGAGAGCATCAAGGGATTCAATGAATATATAAAGGACGAAAAATCGCTGGCAACACGATTTCGTTCTCCTTTGGATGAAGAAAAACAGTTCAACAAGGATGATCAGCCGGTGGTGGGTCCAAGCTGGTATGCTGCCCGGGCATATTGCCTTTGGCTCTCATTGCTGGAGAGTGCTGGTGCGCTTCCCAACCTTTATCGCCTTCCAACAGAACAAGAGTGGGAATATGTGGTAGGTGGAAAAGAGAGCAGAAAGTACCCCTGGGGTGATCAAGAGCCCTCCCCAACACGTGCCAACTATAACAACAATGAGGGATCGACAACACCGACAGGTCGTTATCCTGATGGGGCGACACCGGAGGGGTTGCATGATATGGCAGGCAATGTGTGGGAGTGGACGGAGAATTTTTACAAAGTATACTATGGACTGGATTATATAAAAGATAAAAATTGGCATGCACAGCGGGGTGGCTCGTTTATTAGCAGCAATACTAACGAACTCTGGTGCTCCTCCCGATACGTCAATGATCCATGTCTTAATTTTGGAGCTAGCATGGTTGGTTTTCGAGTGATTCGTTCCAGTCATTCTTCTCTTCCTGAATCTCTGTCTCTCTGATATCTGGAACTCTGGAAAAGAAAACTCACTCGACAAAGAATAACTCACATGGAGAGGCTGGAAATTTTTTTTTGCTTAGTCGTTCAGTCGCAGCTTGTCCACAAACAACGCAATACTGATAACTGATAACTGATTACTGACAACTCTCTTCAAATCTTCTCCCACTCAAACTTGCTGACGTTTCTTGCCCCGGGGTCAAAGACGATGCCAATCAGATAGCGCTCACCGGCGTATTTCTCGTAATATTTCATCTTCTTGATCTGTTCAAGGGGCTCCTTGTCGGTCACCTTGAAT
>CAIQGA010000128.1 GCA_903871235.1 uncultured Chlorobiaceae bacterium | reverse complement strand
TTCAGACTGGCTATTTGACCATCAAGCGGCTGATACCATCGGGCATGGGAGTTCGATACGAGTTGGGGTTTCCCAACAAGGAGGTGCAGATCAGTTTCAACGAGTATATTTTGCAATCGATGACGAGTGGTTCACAAAAAGAGCTGATCCGTAGTGAGCTGCTTGATCTTATTGAGGCCGGAGATGTTGGAGGTTTGGAACCCGTCATCAAGCGCCTTTTTGCCAGTATCGCCTATAATAATTACACCAACAATGATCTTGAGCGTTACGAGGGCTTTTACGCCAGTGTGCTCTATGCTTTTTTTGCCAGTATAGGGGTGGATATCATCGCCGAGGATGTGAGCAACAAAGGGAGAGTTGACTTGACGCTGAAGGCTGGCGGGAGAACCTTTCTTTTTGAATTTAAGGTGATTGATGGGGAGCCACTTGAGCAGATCAAGAGGATGAAATATTACGAGAAATATAGTGGTGAACGCTATCTGATTGGCATTGTCTTCGACCCCAGGGCAAGGAATGTCAGCCGCTTTGAGGTTGAGAAGGTGTAGGCAAAGGGTGCTCACCTTCAACAATTTTGGGGGAAGCCAGCAACGCCCCCAAAAATTAGTGGCGTTCAGCTCATATTATACCCTGGCCCGCTGCCGCCTTCAGGCACACTCCATGTAATAACGCCATAAGGGTCGGCCACTTCGCAGGTTTTGCAGTGGAGGCAGTTGGACGCGTTGAGTTTGAGCGCCGGGACGGGTTCGGTGGTTATTTCGTAGACGGCTGCGGGGCAGAAGTGCTGGCAGGGGTTATTGAACTCCGCAAGGCATTTTTTGAGGCAGATTTCGGCAATATCCTGAGCCTTGATCTGCAGGTGGCAGGGCTGGTTCTCGTCGTGCATGAGGTTGGAGCGAAAGAGGCTTTGCTCTTTGCTGAACGTTTTGTAGCCATCGGCCCTGAACTCTGGTATTGCAGGGAAAGCGCTCTCTCTTTTTTTCAGGCCAGAGAAGGGATCAGGCAGACTCTGTTGTGTTTTGGGTAGTGAGAGGCCGGGCATGCTGATTTGAAAGCCCGCCTGAAAGAGTCCGGCATAGAGCCCATTGTCGAAGGCTTTGCGGTAGTTCCTTGAGGCGTGCAGCTCTTCGAAGGCCCATGAATTTTTGAACCGCTCGGTGTAGCTGCCCAGCCGTTCATTGGAGAAGTCGTTGTGCAGCACCGCCTCAAAGAGGGTTTCGGCGGCAAGGAGGCCCGACTTCATGGCGAGGTGTATCCCTTTGTGACGCTGCATATTGACCATCCCGGCAGATTCTCCGGTCACGAGAAAGCCCGGCCCGTAGAGTTGCGGCATGGCGTCAAGGCCACCGGAGCTGATGGTTCTGGCTCCCGATTCAACCATTGTGCCCCCGATGAGGATTTTTGCAAGCAGCGGGTGGAGTTTGAAGCGCTGGAGGTTGAGATGCGGGTTGCAGAGGGGCGAATCGGGCCCCAATGAGGAGATGAATCCAATGGAGATGAGTGTCGGGGAGAAGGCGTAGAGCCATCCGCCGCCGTAGCTCTCCGCTGAAAGAGGGTAGCCAAAAAACTGCTGCACCTCTCCGGCCTTGAGCTTCCCTTCCGCTATCCGCCAGCTCTCTTTTACCCCTGTTTCGTAGCGTTGCCCGGGGCTCTCTGAAGGATAGAGTGTAGAGAGTTGGCGGAAGAGTGAGCCGTCGGAGCCTTCGCCGATCACCGTAACCTTGCTTTTAAGCAGAAGCCCCGGTTCAAAGTTGGCTTTGGCGTTTCCTTCCCGGTCGCGCCCCTTGTCGTCAGTAAAAATGCCCGCGACGTTGCCGTTTTCGATAAAGGGGGCGGTGGCGGCGGTGCTGTCGAAGAGCTGGATACCCTCCTCGTCGGCCTTTTCAGCCATCCAGGCGCCGAGGCGGCTGAGCGAGAGGAGAAGTGCTCCCTCGTTGCTGAATTTTTTGGGGACAAAGGGAATCGGGAATTTCTTTTTGCTTTGCAGGAACCAGAGCTTCTCTTTTGAGACGGTGGCTTCAATCGGGCAGCCCTGCTCGCGGTAGTCGGGAAAAAATTCTTCGAGCGCCCTCGGGTCGAGCAGCGCCCCCGAGAGGAGGTGGGCGCCCGGGTAGCGTCCCTTGTCGATGACAGCTATTGAGGGTTCAAGAGGGATGCCCGATTGAGCATTGTGGCGCTTGATCATGCGCTGGAGGTGGATGGCTGATGCGAGGTTTGCCGGGCCTGCTCCCACAAACACGATATCAAATTCGAGTGATTCACGTTCCTGTTTCATGTTGCTCAAGCTGGTTGTTCAGAGAAGAATTCCGCCAAGAATCAGCGATGCGACGCTGAAGTAGATAACGATACCGGTGACATCGACAAGGGTTGCCACAAAGGGCGCTGAGGAGACTGCCGGGTCGAGGCCGAGCCGCTTCAGGAGCAGCGGGAGCATGGAGCCGGTGAGCGTTCCGAACATGACAATGCCTACCAGTGAAATGCCTATGGTTGCAGCGATGTAGAGCGTTTGTGTACTGTATTTGTTAAAGGCCATGCTCCACAGAATTACCCTGAATGCGCCAATAGTGCCAAGAATAAAGCCAAGCGCCAGGCCGGAGGCAAGTTCACGGCGCATCACCTTCCACCAGTCGCTGATGGTTATCTCACCAAGCGAGAGTGAACGGATAATAAGGGATGCTGCCTGTGAGCCCGAATTACCTCCACTTGAAATGATGAGCGGTATAAAGGTTGCGAGCACAATCGCTCTGGCCATTTCATCCTCAAAATATGCCATTGCCGAGGCCGTCAGCATTTCGCCGATAAAGAGAATGACCAGCCAGACAGCCCGTTTTTTGATTAACTGGGGTATTGGCAGATCAATGTAGGGATCCTCAAGTGCTTCGATACCGCCAAATTTCTGGATGTCTTCGGTCTCCTCCTCTTCGGCGACGTCGAGCATATCGTCAACCGTCACGACCCCGATGAGGTAGCCGTTGGAGTCAACAACCGGCAAGGCGATGCTGTCGTAGCGTTTGAAGGCTTCGAGCGCATCGGCCTGATCCTGCGAGGCGGTGAGGGTGATGATTTTCTCTTCGGCGATGATCTCGCTCACCTTTTTGTCAGGCGGTGAGAGCAAAAGCGCCCTCGCGAGCAACTCTCCCTTGAGCTTGCCGTTATCGTCAACGACATAGATGACGTTGAGGGTTTCGCTTTCGTGGCCGTAGGTGCGGATGTAGTCGAGCACCTGGTTAATATCCCAATCTTTTTTGACGCTGAGGTAGTCGGGCGACATGAGCCGTCCGACGCTTCCTTCGGCGTAGGCGAGCAGAGTTTTGGCAATTTTGAACTCTTTGAAGGAGAGCAGTTTCAGCAGTTCCTGCACCACGGTGCCCGGCAACTCTTCGAGCAGTGCGGTACGGTCATCGGCCGACATGCTGTTGAGAATGTGGGTGACATGCTTTTTGGTCAGTGCCTTCAGCAGGTTCTGCTGTGAGTCGAAATCAAGATATTCAAAGGTTTCGGTAGCCAGATTTTTTGGCAGCAGCCTGAAGAGGATGGCCTGCTCGTTTTCGGGGAGGTCGGAAATGAGTTCGGCAAGGTCAACCGGCAACCAGTCGTTGAAAATCCGCTGCAAGGCGCTGAAGTTGCGCTGCTCAATCAGCTCCCTTATTTCCGGCAAGAGTGAAGTTCCAATCATGGGCGGAGCAGGTTACGTCTATGGGGGGTTACGACCGCTTTTTGGCGGAGAGTGGCTCTGCATCAAAAAGAGCTATTTTTTGAAACTTTCCAATACGCGTCGCTTTTTTTATATATGCGTAATATTGCCTTTTTGGACGGCAAACAACGATTGTTTTTCCCCGTATTCCTTCTATGAAACAAGATTAAAATTTGTAATGGTTCCGGTATATAGTATAATGCAGTATATTATGATGAAACTTCAACTCCTGTAAATTTCCCTGGTTAGTACATGGGCAGAGTTATTGCGATTGCAAACCAGAAGGGGGGTGTCGGCAAGACAACCACTTCCGTTAATATAGCGGCCTCGATTGCCATTTCCGAGTTCCGCACGCTGCTGATCGACATCGATCCACAGGCCAATGCAACCTCTGGTTTTGGTCTCGAAATCGGCGATGAGATCGACAATACCTTTTATCAGGTGATGGTAAAGGGTGGTAAAATACAGGATGCCATTAAATCCTCCAGTCTGGAGTATCTCGATGTACTTCCTTCAAATGTCAATCTTGTCGGGATGGAAGTTGAGCTGGTGAACATGAAAGAGCGCGAGTATGTGATGCAGAAAGCGCTCAAGGGTGTCCGCGACCTCTACGACTACATTATTATCGACTGTCCTCCCTCGCTTGGTCTTATTACCCTGAATTCGCTCACTGCGGCTGATTCTGTGCTCATACCGGTTCAGGCTGAATATTATGCGCTTGAGGGGCTGGGTAAACTGCTTAACACCATTAGTATCGTCCGCAAGCACCTCAACCCAAAACTTGAGATCGAAGGAGTTCTGGTCACCATGTACGATGCGCGGCTTCGTCTGGCATCGCAGGTTGCTGAAGAGGTCAAGAAATTTTTCAAGGAGAAGGTCTACAAAACCTATATCCGCCGCAATGTACGGCTTTCCGAAGCGCCGAGCCACGGCAAGCCGGCCCTGCTCTATGACGCCCAGTGTATTGGGTCGAAAGACTATCTCGATCTGGCTCAGGAAATTTTTGAAAGAGATGGCAATATTAAAAAATTTAAAGTTCGTCAGCCGTAGCTGACCGGGTAAGCTGATGGGTGATATGACGAAAAAAGCATTGGGACGTGGACTGAAAGCACTTTTTCAGGATGATGAATTTGCAGCCGTTTCGAAGGATGAGCGGGAGGAGAGCGCTCCGGTTGGAAGTATCGGGAGTCTTCCAATTGAAAAGATCATTGCAAATCCCTTTCAGCCCCGCAAGGAATTTGATGAAACGGCTCTCGAAGAGCTGAAGAACTCCATTCTTGAAAACGGGGTGATTCAGCCGGTAACGGTTTGCCGTGACGGTGATGGTTATCAGCTCATCAGTGGAGAGCGGCGGCTCCGGGCAGTCACACTGGCGGGCTTCAAGTTTATTCCCGCTTATGTCATTGATGCGCATGACGATTCAACCAAGCTTGAACTTGCGCTTATCGAGAATATTCAGCGAGAAGATCTTAATGCCATCGAAATTGCCCTCGCCCTCAAAAGCCTGACCACAAAGTGTAACCTGACACAGGAGGAGATTGCGCAGAAGGTAGGCAAAAACCGCTCCACCGTCAGCAATTTTCTTCGCCTGCTCAAGCTGCCGCTCCAGATTCAGGATAGCATCCGCAATCGCGAAATCTCCTCCGGCCATGCACGCGCCCTTGTCAACCTTCCCGGTGAACAGCAGCAGTTGAAGGTGTGGAAACAGATTCTCGCCCATCAGCTCTCTGTCCGCCAGACCGAGGCACTGGTGAGCCGCATGTTCAAGGAGCAGTCAAAGCCCATCCAGACGGCCTCTTCGGAGCGTTCTTCGTACTTGACGGAGCTTGAGGGCACGTTGAGAAACAATCTTGCGACGAAGGTGCGTATTGTTGAAAAAAAGGGAGGCAAAGGGGAGATTCATATCCAGTACTTCTCCAATGATGATCTTGACAGGCTTCTCGAACTGATGCGCCATGAGTGAACTCCCCACTGAAATTTCCGCTTTGTAAAAAAAAGTCCACACATAAGCAACAAACAACAATCATGAGGTTTACCCTTGTTGGAAACGGGAGAATGGGCCAGCAGGTCGCTCTGGTCATTGCCCAGTCGGGCTGCCATGAGACGGCGGCCGTGCTCGATATCAATACTGCTATCACCCCTGACCTTTTTCAGGGAAGCGATGCCATCATAGATTTTACCGTCAGAGAGGCATTTTTGGCCAACCTCCCCGCAATGCTTGCCTCGGGTGTGCCCGTTGTTGTGGGTACTACCGGGTGGGATGACCGCCAGGAGGAGGTTAAAGGGATGCTCTCAGATGCCGGTAGCTCACTGCTCTATTCGGCCAATTTTTCGCTCGGGGTCAACATCTTTTTGCGCACCGTGCGTGAAGCTGCACGCCTTATCGCACCCTTTGGTCAGTTCGATATTGCCTTTGCCGAACAGCACCACACCGCCAAGGCCGATTTTCCCAGCGGTACAGCTTTACGGGCGGCTGATATGATTCTTGCGGCCAACAGCCGGAAAAAGAGTGTGGTGCGGCAGCTCTCCGATGATAAAAAGCTTGCGGCGGATGAGCTGCAGGTGGCCTCTCTGCGCCTTGGTTCTGTTTTCGGGAAGCACACCGCCTTTATTGACTCGGATGCTGATGAAATTGTGGTCTCCCATACGGCCAAAAACCGCTCAGGGTTTGCCTCGGGCGCTGTTGAAGCGGCTAACTGGCTCGCTCTGCGCCACAAAACCGCACCAGGATTTTATACAATGGACGATTTTTTGAATGAAAAGTTTGCCGGGTAATATCGACTTTTGATGACTTGATTTTTTTTTCGGATATTGCTGGACTTGGTAAAGTAAACAACTTGTATGCGAATTTATTTGGACATGTGCTGTTTACAGCGTCCAATGGACGATCAAACACATTTGCGCATTCACTTGTAAGCTGAGGCTATACTTGGTATACTTACCTGGTGTGAAGAGGTAATCGAACCATGAATATTCCAGCAAAGTCTTTAACTGAGGTAACCAATCAGGCGCTCCGGGTACTTACCAGAGAAATTGGTTCTGCTGACACCATGCGTTTTATTGGTCAATTTTCTACAGGCACGGGAAATTATACGGAGGAGCGTGCGGCACTTTTCGACCATCTCTCATTGGACGATCTTCTTGCTGAAATTCGGGCTCAGCAAAAGGTGAAAAAGCAAGCCTGACTTAACCCCATGAAACTGAAAGTGATTGTTCATAAAGCTGAAGAGGGTGGATATTGGGCAGAAGTTCCCGCTATTTCAGGGTGCGCCACTCAAGGCGAAAGCTATGAGGAGGTGTTGTCTCATTTATCTGAAGCGATAGAAGCGTGCCTCTCAATTGATTTGGAACATATCGAGTTGTCGGAAAAAGACAAGGTGCTTGAGCTTTCGCTTTGAAATCCAGGATTTGTAACGATTATTTTGATAAAGTTTGCATGAAGGAACATGACTGCTGAAAATGTAAATTCCTCCCGTTTGCCGTTTGAGGGAAAACGGTTCGCTGTTCTTCTTGGTGCGACCATTATTCTCGTCACAACAACGCTGCCTTACCTCACTCTGATCAATATTCTTCTTCCGGTAGGGATTTTTGTGGCTGGAGCAGTTGCTCTCCATCAAACCATCATGCGTTTCCAGGTGCGATTGCCCTACAGTGAAGCGTTTGCTCTGGGAAGCATTACGGGTATGCTCGGAGGTATCCTCTCCGTGGTTGTGAGCTTTCTTCTTATTCGGTTCATCAATTATACACCGGGGATGGAGAGTTTTCTCTTTGTGATTGACTGGATGCTTGGTGTGGCAAAGGGAAAGCCGGAGCTTCAGGATCAGATGCAAGCGCTGGTTGAGGCAAAAAAACTTGTACTTGCACCGGCAGAGTTAACCTTTACTGATCTGCTGATGAACATGGTTGTGTTTGGCGCTTTTTATTCGCTGATTGCCGGTTTGGGGGGCTCCTCTGCGGTGTTACGGCTCAAGAGAAAGGCGCGGCGGGGCTGATGCCTCTTTTTGGTACCATGCCCGGTCGCTCTTTTGTGAGCCGGGGAGGGTGACCCACTGCTTTATGCGTTCGTAGCGGATGGGGGTTTTCAGTTTTCCCACCATTGCCTGCATCGACTTAATAATCGCCTCTTCAACGGGTTTTTCCTTCTCAATGCTCTGGATAAAGGCGACTGGTCGCTGGCCATATTCGTCATCGGGTATCGGAACCACAAGCGCATCAACGATTCCCTCTATCATCATCAGCGCTCTTTCTATCTCTTCGGGGTGGATGTTTTCGCCTCCTGAGATGAACATGTTGTCTTTGCGGCCAAGGATGGTGACTTCGTTTTTGGCGGAGAGGGTGCCGATATCCGAAGTATGGAACCACCCATCATTGTCTGTTTGGGGCTGAATGATGCCACCCTGCAGGTATCCCTGAAAGAGGCAGGGCCCTTTGACCAGCAATTCCCCATCCTTGGCGACACTCAGCTCCCGGTACGGCAGAAGCTTTCCGCTGTTTTGCTGGGCGGAGGTTATCGGTGCCGGGGTGGTTGCAATCTGCGAGCCCATCTCGGTTGAGCCGTAACTCAGGTAGAGGGGGATACCCTCGCGGAGAGCACACTCAATCAGCGATTTTGGCGCGGCACTCCCTCCGAGCAGAACGGCCTTCAACTGGCGCAGCAGGGCCTTGCTCTTCTGGTCGGCAAGCAGACGATAGAGCTGCGTGGGTACAAGGGAGAGGTGGGTTAGCGGGAAGTTTTGCAGCGACTGGCCGAGCGATTCATCCGGCTCTCCGAGAGCAAGTGCGCCGCCGGAGATGAGCGATCGGAAGAGGAGTGAGTAGCCGCCAATGTGGTAGAGCGGCAGCGAAAGAAGCCAGCAATCGCCCGCCCCGAACGCAATATTTTCATTGGAGCCGAGGGCATTGTACCAGTGGTTGGCAAAGCTGTGCAGGGCCGCTTTTGCCTCTCCCGAGCTTGCCGAGGTATGGATAATGGTGACGGGGCGTTGCATTGCGTCCACGGTTCCAAACTTTGGGTTTGTGCTCTTCTCAAGAGTTGTGTCGCGCTCTCTGTCGTACGACGGATAGTCAAGCATTGAGGCAAGTGTTGCCGTGTTGACGGTGGTGAACCGCTCTTGATCGGAGGTCACTACCAGACGGGGACGCAGTTTTTCAACCGTTTTTTTGAGCAGATGTTCAGGAAAGCGGCAGTTGAGCGGCGCGGCAATCATGCCACCCTTCAGCAGTCCGAGAAGAAGCAGCAGCAACTCCCCGCTGTTTGGCGCCACAATCGCAACACTATCACCGGCACGAACTCCCATGCAGACGAGATTATTAGCAATCTTTTCTGCCCTTTTGTCGCATTCGATGAACGAGAGGGTTGTTTCGGCCATTCTCAGCATGGGCAAGTTGCCGAAAAGCTCTACTGCCCGTGTTATCAAATTCATAATGTTCTTGTCTGATGTTATCCACCAATCCATGACCGGGTAACGAGAAGCGCGTATCGAGGTGCGGTAGTGATAAGTTGCTGTTGGTCAGGACTGTTTTCTGCCAGTAACAAACACGACCGATAATGCAACCAAATCAATGCCTCCGATGATTGACGCTGTTACTTCATGGCCGGTCAAGGCAAGAACTCCGGATATTGAGAGGGCCACAAGACAGATAATAAAAGCAAAGCGCTGTCCTCTGTCGCTGTGGGCAAGATGGGTGTTTGAGTCTTTTTCTATTCTTTCATGGCGTTTTATCTGCTCCTGTTCTGCCATAACAAGGATTCTCTCCGCACACCCGGGAAGAATATCTTCGTACTCCCTTAAAATAGTTGGGTGAGGTAATGGTCCGCTGAATGCCTGTAGTGATTTTGTTACCTGTATTCCCGTTTCAGGATTATTCTGGGCTGAATCACCTGCCTGAAGATATTCACTATCGCTTTGCATTACTATTACTTGGCATATTGCGCTCAAAATCTCTGCTTGCCTTGGACAGGTCTCTGCCTACGGACTCCCAGTCAGAGCGTAATGCTTTCGCGTCTGTCTCCAGATCGCCAAACGGCAAACTGCGGAATGGTTTCCCTGCAATATCAAGCACACTGCCGACCCCCGACAGGAACGCACTTCTTTCCGCAGGAGTTGTTGGTTTTTTAAAAAACATCATGATGCTTGCTTTCATTTTTTTCTTTCCTCCCAAGATAGCAACAAACAACACAAAAAGACAAAAACAACCGCAAACTTTTGGCCTACTCAGAAACCGGCAGTTTGAGATTTAACCCGCTTGCTCTGCCCACAGTTTCCGGTCACCGAGTAGCGAAAAGCGCGTATCGAGTTACAGAGGAATCTTTTACAATGTCCATACTGAAGTACGCTTGAGGCTTCTCTGATTGATCTTCAGCCCTTCCCCGTAGAGTTTTCGGGCATCAAGCAGAGCATTTTGGGCTCCAAACGCTGTTTCGAGCAGGTCGTGTTGCAGGTAACGATAGGTGTCGAGCCCGCAGGCGGCTGGTTTTGAGGCGGTTGATGCGGCTAACCAGGCGTAAAAGCTCAGACTGATGCCGCTCTCGAAAGCTGAACTGAACACTGCAAGCAGATTGTGTTCCCTTGCATAGCGGGCGAAGCGCAGTGTGGCAGCGATTCCTCCCAGCCTGTTTGGTTTCAGTATCAGCGCCGCAAGCGATGCTTCAGGAATCTTGTAGAGCAGTTCCGGATTTTGCCAGAGCGTTTCGTCGAGCGCTGATGGAATCGCTGTTTTTGCCCAAAATTCGCCAATCAGCTCGGCCTTTTTCAGTGGCTCTTCGATATAGGCGATGCTTCCCTGCGGAATGTGTCGCGCAAAATCGAGCGCTTCGTCAAGTGTGAGCGACTGGTTGGCATCAAGCCGCAACTCAATACGCTCCCCGAAGGTGCGGTGCAGTGCCCTGATGCTTTTGATGGCACTCTCGGCATCACTTGCCGTGACTTTAAGCTTGAAGGTGCGGTATCCAAGCGAGAAATACTCCTCTGCCCGCTCCATGACGAGCGTTGTATCGCCAAAAAGCAGGGCATTGACCGGTACCTGGCGGGCGGCAGGCCCAGCATCTGCGAAAGCGGGAAAGGTGCCCCCTATGGCTGCGTCAAGGTTGATCATCGCCATCTCCAGTCCGGTACGAACCGAGGGGTAGAGCCCTTCCAGCAACAGGCTGGGATTGGCAAGATCGTGTTTTGCCAGCAGCTCTACCAGTTGCGCTTCGGCTGATTGCAGCACTTCCCGGTGCAGACCCGGAAGCGGAGCAATTTCACCATAGCCGATATGCCGCTCTCCCTGACTTTTCAGTGCAACGATAATGCCCTCCCGTTGCACAAGCCGCCGCCCCTTGACGGTGACGGGCTCCGTAAAGGGGATAGCATACCGGTAGAGAACGATATGCGCCGCGTTCACGGTCTCTTGGGAAATTTGCTGAAATCAGGCTTCCGTTTTTCGACAAAGGCGTTGCGGCCCTCTTGACCCTCTTCACTCATGTAGTAGAGCATGGTGGCATTGCCAGCAAGTTCCTGCAGGCCAGACTGACCGTCACAATCGGCATTGAGGGCCGACTTCAGGCAGCGGATGGCAAGCGGAGAGTTGGCAAGGATTTCACGGCACCATTGGATGGTCTCCTCTTCGAGCCGCTCAAGGGGCACAACGGTGTTCACCAGCCCCATGGCGAGCGCTTCAGCGGCATTGTACTGGCGACAGAGAAACCATATTTCGCGAGCCTTTTTCTGGCCGACAAGCCGCGCCATGTAGCTTGCACCCCATCCTCCGTCAAATGAACCAACCTTGGGGCCCGTCTGGCCGAAGATGGCATTTTCGGCCGCAATGGTCAGGTCGCAGAGCATGTGGAGCACGTGGCCGCCGCCGATGGAGTAGCCAGCAACCATGGCAATCACCGGTTTCGGGCAGGTGCGGATATCGCGCTGGAAATCGAGGACATTGAGCTTGTTGACCCCTTTACCGTCCGCATAACCGGCGTTACCCCTGATTTTCTGGTCGCCACCCGAGCAGAAGGCCAGATCGCCCTGGCCCGTGAGGATAATAACACCAATTGCATTGTCATTCCTTGCGTCTTGAAGAGCCTCGATCATCTCGTCGACCGTTTGCGGACGAAACGCATTGCGCACTTCAGGGCGGTTGATGGTGATTTTGGCTATGCCTTCCGCCTTATGATAGATAATGTCGGTAAATTCACCTTCTTGTATCCAGTTTACAGCGCTCATGTCAGGATGGTTGATGCTTGTTGAAAAATTTTCTCAGGCGGTCAAGAAACAGCTCCCGGTTTTCGAGGTGCAGGGTATGGCCGCACTCCGCAAAAATCTCAAGGCTCGAATCAGGGCATAAATTAACCATTTGGCGGCCAATCTCAACGAATTTCAGGTCTTTTTCACCTGCAAAAAATTGGATGGGCACCCTGTTTTGTTGCAGTTCATCCCACGTGGAGGGCTGGCGTCCCGTTCCAAGCAACCTTAATGCAAGGGCAAGATTTTCAGGATTATTGATTTTCCTTTCGCTCTCGACCTCTTTGAATATCGGGTGATTTTTGAGCGAGGCAAAGAGCGGCTGTTCATACCATGCCTTGATGAAGCCGTCAAAGTTCCGCTCAATTTTCCGCGCAATACCCTCGTCGCTCTCCCTGCGGCTCAGGCGCTCCTCTTCAGTTCTGAGGCCGGGGGATGCAGACACAATAATCGCTTTTTCAAAGAGTTCCGGATAGCGCAGCAACAAGGAGAGCGCAATTCTGCCACCCATCGAATAACCGACAAGATAGCAGGGTTCGGGAGCTGCCGAGCGGCTCAGTTCCTCTGCCAGAGTATCAACCGTTTCCATAAAAAAGAGGTCAGGGTCGCCGTTTGCCTCTATGTCGCTCTCTCCGTGTCCGGGCAGGTCAACGAGAATGCAGCAATAATCATTTTCAAGCTCCTGGGCAATTGGAACCCAGTCGATGCCCGAGCCAAGGAAGCCGTGCAGAAAGATGATGCGGGGCAAGGAAGAATCCTTTATGTTTTCAGTGTTGAGTGGGGTCTCACTATTGGAACTGGTTGTTATGGACATACTCTTATTGACAGATTGCTGTGCTTGTTTAGGGTGGTCATCAAGAACGATTCCGGATTAATATAGAAACCTTATCGACGTACAGAAAATCATTTGCAGGTGAAAATGATGGTTGTTAAGCAAGAAAAAACTTTGTAACCTGAGCAGATACTCTTCTGTCGCAATCATCTGGCTTGGTTGTGCTATCAACGCCGGAATGACGTCAATATTTTCCGGCTCTGCCAGAATAACAGGTGAAGCTCAAGTATGGAAAAGGTAGCTGAATTTATCAATGCCAAAAGTTACAGAGAAGCACTTGCTCGCCTGTGCCGTATTGCTCAATGGTTAACTCATGACGAACGAATTGTGCTCGATGATTGGGAGACGTTGCATTTGAGTAATTTTCACAGCAATGAGGAAAAAGCTCATATCATCAAGCAGGCGGAACCGTCGTAGCCGTTGCCAATCAGGAGATGCCCGGCATTGACGATTACGATCCGGGTTTTGTACATCACGAAAAACGTGAGGATTGTATAACCGATATGACGTTTGTAATTGTGGCTCGAAAAGATAATCACCTCAGACGCATCAAATAGTCGCTGTGGAAGAATTTTTTATCCATTAAATAATGTTAAATTATTCTTGATTCTAAAACCTTAGGACTGTTTAGTATTATGGACGCGCTCAATCTGAACGTCAGTGACCCGGCAATGCTGGTCGATCGCTCTACAGCAGCGGAGCTTCTTGCTGCCATCCGTTCACTCGATACATGGAATGAAACAGCACTGAAAGTAGCCAATCGCCTTATATCAGTCTGGTCGGCGAGAGCTATTGCAGGTGTAAACGATCGCGAAGGGATATCGGAATTGCAACGCATTATCCATTATGCCCTTAATCGGGCAAATTCAATGGCCACCCTCCCGGAAGAGTTTCGATACCGGTGGCAGGAGGCCAGTGATATGCTTGAAGCGAGGCGCCTCAATCTTGCTCATGCCAACCCGGAGGGACAACTCAGCCGCCTTCATGTTGACAAAATTCTTCAATTGCTCTTCAACACAGGGAGTCGCGAAATGAGTCAGTCAGAGCTTGCAAGTCGTCTTGATGTCAAATTAACCTCCGGACGTATCACCCAGCTTCTCGGGCCGCTCGAAGCTCATGGACTGATAAGCAAAAGAAAGCATGGACGCGACAATCTGTTGCAGCTTACTGAAACAGGGCGCACGATCGCTGAGCAGCAGGAACGCAAGAGTGGTGTTACCGAGCATCATAATTTTGAACGGGCTGGGAGCTATCTCAGGAAAAGCGCATGACTCCCTTTATCGTCACTTTCTACAGCTACAAGGGCGGAGTCGGGCGCAGCCTGCTTGCCGCCAATATTGGTGTTCTTTGCGCTCGGCGCGGCAAAACGCTGCTGTGGGATCTTGATATTGAAGCGCCTGGGTTGCACAACATCCCGGGGCTGACGCCATCAAAGCCGGTCAAAGAGGGTTTTTTTGAATGGATGATTGCATGGCAGGAGTCTGGAAAAGCATCGAACAAAGCTGATTTTGGCAAACTTCTGAAACTTGCTTGCCAGACGCCGGAGCAGGATCGCCTCTTCATCTTGCCCGCTTATGGCGACAACAAGGACTTTGCCGGGCTTTTCCAGAGCATCCGCTGGGACGATTTTCTGGTTCGCGACCTCGACAGCGGTCTTGCGCTTTTTCGCGGTATCCTTGATGCCTTCGGCAAGGCCGGTTTCGAAACGGTGCTGCTCGATTCTCGTACTGGTATCACCGATATTGGAGGTTTGCTTGCTGCCCTGCTGCCACACGCCACCGTTCTTGTCGGCAACTACGGCAGGCAAAATACCAAAGGACTTGCCCACGTCTGGCAAGCCCTTCAACCAGCCAGCGAGGGGCGCATTGCCGCACGAGGTTCACTGCCGCCACTGACTCGCTTGCTGGTTGCATCGCCGATTCCGGATATTTCAGATTTGCGTGCCCAAGGCCAAGAGATTTGGAAAGAGTCCTTTGGTCTGACACACTCTGAGCTGGACACCATCCCTTTTGATCAGCGTCTGCTCTTCACCGAAGAGCTTTGTGCAGCAACACGCCCGGAAACTCCGGTAGCCAAAGCCTATAACGATCTGGAACGCCGAATCGACAAAGTGCGCCAACAGGTTATCGCCGAGAGCGAGACGGCCCGTCGTAGCGACGATACCCGTCCCGACCTGATAACCCGCCGTAACAAGGAGAGCAATGCACAAGGTAAAAGATTCGAAGAGCGAGTTGCTCACCTTTTGCGTTTGCTTGGCTACACTGTCGAACGGGAACAGTTGATCGATTCGCACAGGATAGACCTGGTTGCCCGGAAACGAAGCGATTTCGGAAGAGAGGAGGTCTATCTTGTAGAGTGTAAGGATCATCAGGCCGTCACTCCAGAGGGAACTGTTACGAAATTCAGAACCTGGCTTGATGACCCTGATGCCAGAGTAATGCAGGCAAAAGGTATGATTATTGCTTCACGCGATTTCAGCCCCGCAGCCCGCAAAACCTCAAAAAATGCAGGGATATTGGCGCTCACCTACGATGAACTGGAACGTAGCCTCTTCGATTTTTCACCCTACCTTGTCCGCATCCGTCAGCGCTACGAAGCAAGTGCTCTTGCTGGCAACTATGTCGATCAATATCTGATTCTTGAAAAGCAGCCCGACGAAAAACCGGTGCCGATGTTACCTCACGCTCTTGAATGGGTTTCGGGAGCGGGAAGTCGATTGTGGCTGGTGCTTGGCGATTATGGTACCGGCAAAAGCACATTGATTGAGCGATTTGCCTACGAACTTGCCCGCAACTGCAAAAACGATCCCGAAAGTCCGATTCCGCTCGAAATCAACCTGCGCCAGTTTCCAAATGCCATTTCGCTTGAAAGCCTTATCCGTGAACATCTCGAAGCCGAACTGCGCACCGTGCTTAATCCGGAGATTGTGCTGCACTTGCTCGAAGCCGGGCGCTTGGTACTCCTGCTCGACAGTTTTGATGAAATGGGCGTAGCTCAAGCCGGACGCAGTGTTGAAGAGCAGTTCCGCCAACTGGTGCGTCCAACAGCAAATTCCGGTCGTAACCCACGTGCCAACCGGGTACTCATCACCTCTCGCAGCCACTTCTTCCGCGACAACAGCAGTGCCCGGCAAGCAGTTGAGGGTAGTGACAAGCTTTTCGAAGCAGATTCAGCTCTGGGCAAGGCTGCACGTGCTTTCGATGCTACGCTCGATACGTTGCCCGTTTTCACAAAGGAGCAGATTGCAGAGTATCTGCAGAAGCGCCTCGGCATTGTTGAGGGTGATCAGGCGCGGCGGTTTATCGAAGAGAGATATGGCCTCCAGGATATCGCTTCAACACCCCAGTTGCTCGACATGATTGTCGCCTCTCTTCCCGATTTGATAAAACAGGGAGAGAAAGTGACCACCGGGTCACTCTACCTGACCTACACTACCCGCTGGTTGAACGCCATTCTTCTGAGCCAAGGGGAGGTAAATGTCGATCACATGCGCGACCTGCTTGAGCGCATGGCCTGTGAGCTTTGGAGCAGGCCACGCAACCAGATTCACTACACCGATCTCGCCGTGCTGCTGCATCATGAAGGTGGACTTGCCCGCAGCCTCGACAGTGAGCGGGTTGACCTTGAACTGCGTACAGCCTCTTTCCTTGTGCGGAGTGCTGACGGCTATTACCGCTTTTCGCACCGAAGCTTTCTTGAGTTCTTTTTTGCCCGTGCACTCTTTCGCGCCCTTCAGGAAGGTCATTTTGCAGAAACTCTGACCTATGGCCGGATTAATCCCGAAGCCACCGACTTTCTGCTTGACCTGATAGAATCAGCGCCTGAGAACTCCGATAAACTGACCGAAGCTATTCGTACCATTCCTGTTAACTCCAATGCTGAAGGCGCCTCGGAATTCATTGCCCGTGCGCTTGCGTCGCGGGAGCGTGCCCGCAGTATCGGCGAGTATAGTGATGCTCAGGCGGTTGTTGAGCAGCTTCAGAAGATGCTCAACGAAGCCAAAAAGAAGAGGTCGTGACATTCTCCGTGCGCATTACCCCAGCAGCGAAAGTGGAGATTGTATTGCTTCTCGAAAATGATCTGCGGGCTGTGAATGAAGGCGTTCAGGATTGAGATCGCTTTGAGCTTGCAGGATTTTGTCGTAGAGCGTTTCGGGCGCAATGTCTGCACCATTTGGCCATGATATCCTTATTTCCCGAACAAATTATGACGATGATCAGCTTATATTCATAAAAAGCAATATCTTAACTGCTATAAATTCGTTTTTTTGCTACTTCAGAGAGTTATATTTATAACTACATAAAAAGCAAAATTTATGGAGAAAGAGAGCACCTATTA